>NZ_JAKKRO010000007.1:0-121216 GCF_025654235.1 Shewanella sp. SM32
TTCGACCTAACTCAGTCAAGGTCAGTGTCTTACATTCAATCAGTGCCTTAGAGGCCAGCATCAAGCTGTTTAATCGTTTTAGGTGAAGTTCTGGGCAGTATTGGTGTAAAGAATGTTGTAGGATATTGGCTTCGCGCATCTTGTTGTCCAAGTGTAGTTTTTAGCGAAACCATTTGATCATGCAACAAGATGCGCTTCCACCCTAATTTGATGATTTATTTGTAAATCATCAGGGGATTCTTCAGAGCAAAGTCACAGATGGGATCATTCCACTCGATTGATATGCCGCTATCATAGGCTATCGACTCGCTTTGAGTTGATAGCCGAATCTGTGGTTTCTGACGTTAGCATTCCTATGAATGCAGAAATCACGCTCCTGATGGAACAGAAATCTTCGATAGTAAATCAAGCAGATAGTACCGTATCTCCTGTGATAGCGGGGGCTTGGAGTCAGTTAGTCCTGCGTAAACATCTTTATTACTTACCGCAGAAAATTGATCTCGACATTGCTAACCAAGCTTATCGAGTCCATGTCTGGCCATTATTTCTTTGGCGTACACGTATTACTTGTGTGGCGACTGGCAGAGTTGTCGTATCCGAATGTTTGGATGTGAGAAGGCGTCGTTCCCTCATCCGTTGGCTATATGCGAGTTTTATAGGATTGTTGCGGGTGCTAAGTTAAAATCGTTAGTTGTTTCAATTTAAAAAATAATACTTACAGTAAATATTATTTAGCCACATAACGAATAACAATAATTTCCATTTTCCGACTCAAGCTGAATCAATGCTGTATGATTTGTATTTTGATAATTTAAATCATGACACTTCAGAATTGCTTATTGTAATATCCGCGCAGTCTAATACTTTCGTTAAATCATTGGGGAATTATGATGAATAAATTATCAATTGTTGCTATCTCTTTATTATCAGCATTAGCGGCCACTCAAGTCTCTGCAGCAACCGACACTACTGGATTTTATGTGGGTGGTGCATTAAATAGAGTCACAGCTGATGCTTTTGATGGTTCAGAAACTGGTACTGGTGTAGGCGTATACGGTGGCTATAACTTCAATGAGTGGTTTGGTTTAGAAGCTAACCTGTTTGCCACTGGTGACTTAGGCGATAAGGATGTTGATATTAGTGCAGGTGCATTAAGCTTCACACCTAAATTTACTGCACAAATTAATGATATTTTTTCTGCCTATGCCAAAGTGGGTATCGCATCTATGGCTGTGAATGTTGATGGCTACGATGAAGACTTTACTGGTTTTGGTTGGACTTATGGTGTAGGTGTTAATGCCGCCGTAACAGAACACTTAAATATCCGTGTAAGCTATGATGTCACTACGGGTGATTTAGATGCAGACCGTAGCTATTTAGGATTAAAAGATATTGACACTGATATTAAGCAATTCGCTGTAGGTATGCATTATCAATTCTAATTTTTTTAGATTTGGCATATTTAATTCATGCCAATGAAAATGAAATGAATTTCAAATAAAAAGGGATGTGAAGATATCCCTTTTTATTGTTTGATTATGAATAAGCTTGTATTGATATAACGAGTAGTAACGTTATTTTATCTACTCAATCCATCGACAGTTCTTTTAATTTCCGCGTTAAGGTATTTCGTCCCCAGCCTAAACGTTTCGCCGCTTCCTGTTTATGGCCTTGGGTATGGCGCAGCGCAGTTTCTAGCAGTATGCGTTCGAACGCGGGCTGCACCTCAGTTAACAGATCGCTGTTTCCTTCCGAGAGTTTTTTGTCTATCCACTCAGTCAGTGCCGATTGCCAATCTTGGCTGCCTTTCGCCGTGTGGGTGACACTCACAGGGTCTTTCAGTAATTCTGGCGGTAAGTCTTGGGGTAAAATTTCTTGCCCCGATGCCATTACGGTTAACCAACGGCAGGTGTTTTCGAGTTGTCGGACATTACCTGGCCAAGGTAATTGGGAGAGTTTTACCGCGGTTTCCTTGGTCATTATTTTAGTTTCTACGCCAATTTCCTTTGCTGCCGAGGCGAGGAAATGGGTAGCGAGCTGGGGAATGTCTTCCCGTCTTTGTGACAGTGGCGGCAAGTGCACGCGGATCACGTTGAGGCGATGGAACAAATCTTCCCTAAAGCCGCCTTTTTGCACTAATAATTCAAGATCTTGGTGGGTCGCCGCTATGATACGCACATCGACTTGCACCGCATTATGACCACCGACGCGGTAGAACTGGCCATCGGCGAGCACTCTGAGTAACCGTGTTTGTACGTCTAACGGCATATCGCCGATTTCATCTAAAAAGAGCGTGCCACCGTTTGCTTGTTCGAAGCGACCTTGGCGGACATTGGCTGCGCCGGTGAAGGCACCTTTTTCGTGGCCGAATAGCTCTGATTCGATCAAATCCTTAGGGATCGCAGCCATGTTCAGCGCGATAAACGGCTTATCTTTACGTGGGCTGTGCTTGTGTAACGCGCCAGCCACTAACTCTTTTCCCGTCCCAGATTGACCATTGATCAGCACGCTGATCGATGAGCGTGAAAGTCTGCCTATGGCGCGAAACACTTCCTGCATCGCTGGCGCTTCACCTATGATTTCGGGTGTTTTGACTTGGGCTTCCTGCGCGGGTGCTGGGCTCTGTTCAGTAGCATGGGTAAGTGCGCGCTCAACCAGAGAGATAGCCTCATCGATATCGAAGGGTTTAGGCAGATACTCAAATGCGCCCGCTTGATAGGCACTCACTGCACTGTCTAAGTCTGAGTGCGCTGTCATAATGATCACGGGAATATGGGGATAATGCACCTGCAATCGTTCGAGCAGGCTTAAACCATCCGTGCCGGGCATACGGATGTCTGACACTATCACGTGCGGTTGCGATATTTCTAATGCCTGCCACAGGGATTCGGCGGCGGCAAAGCTGGCGGTGCTGAGCTTAGCACCTTGCAGTGCCTTTTCGAGTACCCAGCGTATCGAGCTGTCATCGTCGAGGATCCACACTTGTTCACTAATTCGCATCTTGCTTCCTCATACGGTATGGGTAGGTACTGTCGAAATTATTTAGCGCTTAAAATTGGTAATGAAATGATAAATTCTGTGTGCCCAGCGCTGGAGAGGCAATCGATCCTTCCCGAGTGTAAACGGGCAATATTATGGGCAATCGAGAGGCCTAAACCTGAACCTTGCTCACGGCTTGTCACCATGGGATAAAATAATGTGTCCATTAGCTCAGGCGGTATACCGGGGCCGTTGTCGATAATCGATAGGGTTAACACTAGCTTGTGGCGCTGTGATCCTATGGTGACTTGGTGTTGAGTGCGAGTGCGGATCAAAATCTCGCCCCCCGTATGCTCAAGTGCTTGCACCGCATTTTGTAAAATGTTCAGCACAGCTTGCTGCATTTGGTCAGGATCCATCTCGATATCGGGAATGGATGGATCGTAATCCCGTTTGAGCTGGATGTTAGCGGGCAGCGCCATTTCAACTAACTTATAGACCTTTTGCACCACTTGATGGATGTTGTGCAGACTGTGCTGTGTCGGCCTTTGCGGGCCGAGCAGACGGTCCACTAAATTACGCAGCCGATCGGCCTGCTCTATGATGAGTGTAGTGAATTCCTTCAGCGCCGGATCATCCAGCTCCCGCGATAATAGCTGCGCCGCACCGCGAAGGCCGCCTAAAGGATTCTTGATTTCATGGGCTAAGTTGCGCACCAAAAACTGCGCCGCTTGTTGCTGTGCATCTTGACTCAGTTGCTGATGAATGCGTCTTTGTTGGTCGACTTGGCGCAGTTCGAGCAGGCTGAGCTCTGCCTCATCATCGAGGGGAATAAGGGTTAAATCAACGGTATGATGTTGGCCATCGAGCGTGACTAGTGCTGCCGTATTGACCGTTAAGCCTTGGCCGGCTGTTACTGCATCCATTAATAGCTTGGCGTCGACACCGAGGATTTGATAATGCTCAGGCAAAGTTTGTTCTACGAGTCTATGGCTACCAACACCTAATAATTGCTCTGCTGCTGCGTTGGCATAACAAGGCTTGAGATCCTTATCTATGACAAGTACAGCGGTAACTAAATGATTGAGCAGTGTCTCTTTATCCATCGACCATTCCTAGAAATAGGGTTGCACCACTATGGTGCACCAATCTGGTGCAAGCTGCAACTTGTCTTCATCAAACGGTTTAGTCAGGAGGAGTTAATCTAACTTCATGTATTTAAAGTTTTTATACTAACTTTTACTATACAAATAGTGACATTAACGCTTAGCTGCTTGATGAAGAAATATCTTTCTTGGTGAACTTGATGCAAAGACTTTGCCGTTTTGAGTCAAAGCGTCAACGACTAAGGTATGTTCACCTCTGTCGATGTTTTTGAGTTTGAAGGTACCGCCAATTTGCGGCTGACCGACGGGGTTGCCATCGAGCTTGAGGGCCATCAAATACTGACTTTTTAGCTCTGGGGTGATAGTCGCAACGACGTCGAAATCGCCATTGTTATCTCTGACGGTTTCCTCTTCGGTCGGAGAGGTAATATTGACTTGATATTGAATAGATTCAATTGCTTGATTTGAGCTGTTTAAGTCTGTTTTGGGCAGAGGAAGGGCAATTTGATTTAAGGTCTTATCTTTTAGCTCAACGACTTGGGCATTTGGCTGCTGCTCATCGGAGTAATGGACTTTGCCATCTTTATCGACCCATTTATAAACAGTCGCTTGCGCTAACATGCTAAATAGCACTAAGCCGATGAGTGTGAGTGAACGCATGCTAAAGTCCCTGTAGCCTTGAGATAGAGTTAATCAAGATTAGTCTCTTTTACATCAAAAATCATGGTGTTTGTTGCGCTAAGTGGTTAAGGACGTCACCACAGAGAAGGTATAAAGTCGACAGAAAATGGGGAGGCAGAAACAGGGGTTAGTTAAAGTGGGTTAAGCTCGGGCACTAACATGTGCCCGAATTCTATCCATCAATTAAAGGCTTGCATCGAGTTGTTTCTCGATCTCACTCGCTTTGACCCAAGCGGCATGTTGGGATAATTGAGTGGCATAGCGTTCAATGTGTTCAAATTTCGCGAGATCGCCACTGTTCGCCAGTAGTTCTACAACAAAGGACATCATGATATCCGCACCCGTGAGCTTGTCTGCAACAAGATAGATTTTATCGGCCAACATATCATTGAAGTAATGGCTTATCTTACTGACTTCTATCGCCGCATAACCTTCAAGGAAATTGGTTTTACAACCGTCCTTTTGCACGAACATACGCAGTAACAAAGGCAGCATGGCTGAGCTTTCGGCAAAGTGTAGCCATTGCAGATAACTGACATAGTCTGCGCTGTCTCTGGCGGGGGCTAAGGTATCCGCCGCATATTTTTCAATAAGATATTCGGTGATCGCACCCGATTCTGCTATCACTTGACCGTCCATTTCGATAACGGGTGATTTACCTAACGGATGAATTTGCTTAAGTTCGGGTGGCGCGAGAAAAGTCTGGCTATCACGTTGATAACTCTTAATTTCATAGGGTTGACCGAGCTCCTCTAGCAACCAGATGATACGTTTAGAGCGTGATTTATTGAGATGGTGCAAGGTGATCATGGGCTTTCCTTTGGACAGTGAGAGTACATTTTGGCTGTCGCACCATTATGGTGCGACAGCTCTTTTTAACGCATTTAGCACACTTGTGCGCCTGTCTTTGTTCATTCCAAGCTGAGCGTCCGTATTTATCGCTTAGCCTCTCGCATTCAATTGCGCAACTATGGTTTCGGCTACGGCTTCGGATGATCCCGGATTTTGGCCTGTGATCAAATGGCCATCTGCGACGACAAAGCTTGTCCAGTCATCACCTTTGACATAATTGCCACCATTTTTCTGCAGCATGTCTTCAACCAAAAATGGCACGACATGAGTGAGTTGCACGGCTTCTTCTTCAGAGTTGCTGAAACCGGTAACACGCTTGCCGCTGACCAATGGCTTGCCATCACTGGTTTTAGGGTGCAGCAATGCAGCAGGCGCATGACAGACGAGCCCTAGGGATTTATTGGCTTGATAAAACTGTTCAATCAAGACGATAGAATGTTTATCTTCGGTAAGATCCCACAGTGGACCGTGGCCGCCCGGATAAAAAACCGCATCATAATCGGCTGCATTGATTTCACTTAAGCGAGTGGTATTCGCTAGCAGTGCTTGAGCCTCAGGATCTTTGCTAAAGCGCGCAGTGGCTTCGGTCTGAAAGTCTGGCTCATCACTTTTTGGATCGAGTGGTGGTTGACCGCCCAGTGGCGAGGCTAAGGTAATGTCAAAACCTTTATCTTTAAAAACATAAAAAGGTGAGGCAAATTCTTCGAGCCAAAAGCCGGTTTTTAAACCCGTATCACCGAGTTTATCGTGCGACGTGAGTACCATTAATATATTCATTTTCATGCATTTACCTTAGTTGCTCACATCAATCTGTGTGAGCTTTGGGTTTAGTTCATTTGACGTTAGAGGGCTAAAGTCAAAATGTCACGGCTCATGGCTGGGTCAATATTGCCATGTTCGCCGAGTGCCACCATGCCGTGCAGTTCAAGCTGTTTCACTACAGCATCAACGTGGCTGGCATCGAGATCATAGGCAGATAAATGTGTCGGTATGCCCATGGCTTCGAAGAAAGCCTTGGTTTTTGCGATAGCGGCGTCGATACGCTCGTCATCTGTACCTGTGTTGATGTGCCACACACGGTCGGCGTACTGGAGTAGCTTTTCGCGTTTAGCCTCTTTTGTACATTGCAACAGGGCTGGCAATACGATTGCCAATGTGCGCGCATGGTCGATATCGTAAAGTGCAGTTAGTTCATGGCCTATCATATGAGTTGCCCAGTCGTGGGGAACACCGACGCCAATCGTGCCGTTGAGTGCCATAGTGGCAACCCACATTAAGTTAGCGCGAATGTCGTAATCTTCGGGTTGAACTAGCACTTGTGGACCAAGCTCAATCAAGGTTTGTAAAAGACCTTCGGCAAATCTGTCCTGCACGGCGGCGTTAACGGGGTAAGTTAAGTATTGCTCTGTGATATGTACAAAAGCATCGACAACACCGTTGGCCACTTGGCGCTCCGGTAGGGTGAAGGTTTTAGTCGGATCGAGTATTGAGAATTGTGGATAAACCAAATCATTACGGAATGGCAGTTTAGCCTGTAGTGATTTACGGGTTACTACGCTGGCGTTGTTCATTTCGGAACCCGTCGCAGGTAAGGTTAAGACTGAGCCAAAAGGCATAGCTTGAGTCACATTGGCGCCCCAGCTAGTGAGAATGTCCCAAGGTTCACCTTCAAATACCGCTGCAGCGGCAACAAATTTAGTGCCATCGATAACCGAACCACCGCCAACCGCGAGGAGGAAGTCGATATTCTGCTCACGCACTTGGGCGACGGCTTTCATTAAGGTTTCATAGGTTGGGTTTGGCTCAATGCCATCGAATTCGACGACGAAACGATTGCCCAATGATTGTTTAACTTCGTCTAACGTGCCTGTTTTTCTAGCACTGCTGCCGCCAAAGAGGATCATCACTTTAGCATCGCTCGGTACTAGAGAATCAATTTCGGCGATAGTGTCTTTACCAAAACGGATGCGGGTCGGGTTGTAATAGTTAAAATTTAGCATGGATGATGTTATTCCTATTATTACTTTAAATGAGCAGCGTTAATTGAGCTGCATTAATTAATCGCCCGTTAAATTAGTAGACCAGTCGTCTAATTTTGGGGCGTGAAAATGTATTCTTTAAAAATCTGGGCTGATCGATATCAGCAGATATTAGTTTTGAGTCGGTTTAAATTAAGGAACCGTTTTGGGTGTTAAAATGGCTTTAGTCGTTACGAGTGCACGTTCGAGTGCCGCAGGGCTGTGGCCCAACTTGTTCATTAAGCTGGCGCCTAACCACATGTGATACAACATTTCTGCGGTCGATTGCGGATCTTGCTCGGCGATTGATCTATCGGTTATGCCCACTTGAACACAAGTTGTTAACCTCTCTATGATACCGGCGGAACCTTTAAGTAAGGCAACACGCATGGCTTCGGATAAATCGGCCACTTCGGCGCTGAGTTTCACGACTAGACACTTTTGATCTACGCAGCCATCGGCTTGTACGTGCAACCATTGTTGCCAGTATTGCATCAAGCGTTGATGTCCTGTCAGTGTCGAGTCATTGAATAATGCGTCTAAATCGAATTGATATTTTTCAAAATAATCAGTAATAAGCGCTTCGCCAAATTGTTCTTTGGATTTGAAGTAGTGATAAAACGAGCCTTTTGGCACTTCGGCCGCCTGCAGCAGTAGGGATAAGCCGACGCTGGAGAAGCCTTTGCGTACGATCAGCTTGTAGCCGATGTCGAGAATGTGCTGGCGAGTGGATTGAGTTTCAATTTTCATGTGGGATAGGATAAATCAAATTAGACCGGTCGTCTAGTGTTGTTTTTATCGGCGATTTCAACACATTCGATTTAGTATGCTTTGCATTGTGAGTTTTACGCTGCCTTGAGCTAGGTTAATAAAATTGCAAAATTGATAAATGTCAGATGGATAGGGCATTCTGATGGTGAAATGGTGAAATGGTGAAATGGTGAAATGGTGAAATGGTGAAATGGTGAAATGGTTCGGTAGGACAACATACTCACAGTGCTGAGATAAACCGTCACTGTGAGCATTCTATTCACGATTGATGTGAAATATTAATCGTACTGCCACTCAATCGAGATGATTAGAGGTAGCTACAGCAATATTCGGCAATGGCAGTATTGCGGATTTTAAAGCTAACATTCGCAGCCAGCTCAAATTGAGTGCCTTCGCTAAACTCCTGCCATACAGAGCTCTCCGGTAACAACACCTCAAAACGGCCACTGGTGACTTCCATTATTTCGCCTTGGGAGGTTGAGAACTCATATTCCCCTGGTAATACAACACCTAAGGTTTGCTTGCTGCCATCGGCAAAAAATACGCTACGGCTAGCCACTTTGCCATCAAAGTAGATGTTGGCTTTTTTAGATACTGACACTTGCTCGAGTAAACTCATTATTAATCCTCTATAAATTGGCTTGGGGTGAATTTATATGCATATTTAATAAATTTCAATGCATCATTTGTCGCATGGATGTGCGCATTCAATATAAGTTGATGCTAACGTTCAGTTTATTGCTTATTTCCCACTATATCATTTTGTGTGAAATGGTCGGTATGGTGTGGCTGTCATTTAAAGTTATTAATCATTTTTCTACTTAAAAATAATGAGTTGTCGGAATTTTAGTGAACTTTTGATGAAAATAGTCGGCACCGCTTTGTTTAGCTGAGATTCTTCTCCTATAGTTTTAAGGCAGGTTTGATTCTGCAAAGATTGAAGGAATGGAATTCGACGCGCGACAAGGAGTCTCACCATGGGTTTTACTCGTAAAATTCAGCTTATCAGTTTATTGATTGTCCTATTACCCCTCATATTTGCCACCGCAGTAGTGACTTACATTGCTCGCGATGAATTGTTTGCCGAGGCTCAGTCTCGTTTAGTGGCTGTGCGTGAGATCAAGCAACGGCAGATTGTTGGCATGTTTCAGGACTTTTCCGATAACCTGCAGGCCGTCAGCGCCGTAATTGCCAGCCAAAAAAGCCTCGATACTCTTACTGACATAGATCAAACCTTGCAGTCATTAAATAAATCCCTCGGTTTTTATGACCTATTTATTATTAGTGACGATGGCACCGTTTTATATACAGTGGCGAAGGAGTCTGATTTCGGCACCAATTTGCGTACTGGACCCTTCCATGATTCGGGATTAGCACAGTTATTCAATAAGGCATTGGGATCGGCGGGCACAGTATTACTACAAGATTTTTCCGCATACGCGCCTTCAAATGGTCAACCTGCGGCATTTATTGGCCAGTCGATTCAGTTTAATCAGCAAAGATTGGTGGTGGCGGCTCAAGTATCAATCGATCGCATTAACAGAGTTATGCAAATTCGTGAGGGTATGGGTCAAAGTGGTGAAACTTATCTCATTGGCCCAAATAATCGCATGCGTTCTGATTCCTTTCTTGACCCCATTAATCGCACTGTTACGGCTTCGTTTGCGGGAACGGTAGCTCAGAATGGTGTTGATACGCTGGCGGTAAAGGAGGCGCTGGCTGGTAAATCGGGTGTGATGCAAGTGAATGACTATAACAATAATCCCGTTTTATCCGCTTATTCTCCTGTCGTTGAGCTCGGTTTACGTTGGGGTTTGATGGCTGAAATTGATGTGAGTGAAATTGCTGCTCCCGCCTACCGTATGATGTTTATCGGTTTATCTGTTTGTGCAGCAGCCTTAGTGTTGGCATTCGCTGCCGCTAAGCTAGTTACAGGGTTTGTATTAAAGCCGCTCGGCGGTGAGCCTGAGGACATGTGTAACTTGACCAGTATGATCGCCTCTGGCGATTTAACTCATAATTTACCGCATGTTCAAACGGATAATCACCTGATGAGTTGGTTGGCGCGGATGCAAACTAAGCTCAAAGAAATCATCAGTCAGCTGGTGGGCGTTGGGCATGAACTTGAATCTGCCGCCGAACAAAACTCTGCCGCCATGACCCAAGCCGATTGCAGTATTCAGATGCAGGCTAAAGAAACTGATATGTTGGCCACTGCAGTTGAAGAAATGAGTTATGCCGCAGCTGAAATCAGCACGAATACGATGAGATCCTCCGATGAAGTGTCCGCCTGTACCCATTCGAGTGAAATTCTTTCGCAAAACTTGGCCAGTACTCGTAAAAGCTTAAAAGTGACCTTGAGTAGTTTTGCAACTATTCATCAACAGGTGGGCAGTCTTGAGGCGGATAGTCAGAAAATCGGCTCAGTATTGGCGGTGATAAATGCGATTGCGGAACAAACTAATCTCTTGTCTCTTAATGCGGCGATTGAAGCAGCGAGAGCTGGCGAGCATGGTCGTGGATTTGCTGTGGTTGCCGATGAGGTGCGTCAGTTAGCAGTGAAGGTTCAATTAGCAACTCAGGATATTGGGCAAGTGTTAAAAGGTATTCAGCAACAGTCAGGTGTGCTGGCGTTGCATAGTGTGACTTGTTCCACTGAAGCCTCTAAAACCGCAGAAGATGCGGATGGAATGCAGACCGCGGTGGATGATATTGCTTTGCGCTTAGAAACCTTAAAGGCATTAATGATTCAAACCGCAACCGCTGCGGAAGAACAAACAACGGTTTCGGCGACGATTGCGCAGGGGATTGCTGGCTTAAGCGTGGCGGCGGAGGAAAATAGTGCGGCTATCAGCCAAGTAGCAGCAAGTACGCGGAGTCTGTTGGGGTTAGCAAATCAGCTTGGTTTAACAACGGCACAGTTTAAGGTGTAGATATTTTTCGCTGCATTTACAGTGTTCTCACCTTAGTTGGTGCTGTAAATGTGACTGAGCTGGATGTTACACATCCGCCAGAAATGGATTTCTGGCGGATATTTTTATTAGGACTTCAGTTGGTTATCCCATGAGTGAGCATTAACGTTTACGCCAAATTGTCATTTCTGAGATGGAATGTTGGAATTTACGTTTAGTCTCGCGGATCACGAAGGGGATTTCCTTCACTGCGACCAGCTCAAATTTGCCGATCAAGGTTTCGGTCAAACCATCTAAGGTGGTGAAGTTCTCTCCTTTGACTTTAACGCCACCTAACCATTTATCCTTGGGCGTATAATCTTCAAGCCAAGTGTATGGCGAGGCAATCACAAGGTATCCACCTTGATTAATTCGCTGGGCAATACTGGTTAAAAAGTGTTTAGGCTCGTTCAACCTGTCGATAAGATTTGAGGCATAAACCAAATCATAACCTGTGTAGATGGGCTTTAAATTACAGGCATCACCTTGCATAAAGTTGACCTTTTTCGCCTCAAGCTCATATCCCAGTTTTACGAGACTCGCACTCTTAAATTCCTGTAAGTCGCCTTCGGTACGTATGGTGTAACGTTTTTCACCTTGTTCTGTCAGCGCATAGGCCTGTTGAATAAAGCGCGCCGAGAAGTCGATACCATCAACATGATCAAACACTTTTGCCAGTTCGAAACTCGCGCGGCCAACGGAGCAGCCGATATCGAGGGCTTTAGCTGTATGAGTCAATTGAATTTCACTCAGCGCTTGCTGCACACCATTGACGCAGAAGTTAGCAACCCCGAAATATTCGGCGCCATAGTGGAATTCAAGGTATTGGGAAATCAGTTCATCCGTTTCGTACACATTGACCTCGGCCATTTGAGCTGGATTTTGGGGGGATTCCACATAGCGAAAGCCCGCGTGTTGATAAAAATGTCGACGAAACGCATAGCGTGACGAAGCTATTGCCTCATTACCCGTAGAGATCCACGAGCCGCCTTTGATGAGATTATGTTTGCCATCGAAGGTTGGGGTGGAGAAATCATCGTAAAGTGGGTGTACGGCGAAGCCGTCAAAACCGTCGATTGCGCTTTCTGTCCATTGCCAAACATTACCGACAATATCGAAAAAGCCATTATGTTCGAAGCGATTCACTGGGCAAGAAGAGGCGTAATAAGCCAAAGCAATATTGCCCGGCACTTCATGCCAATCGGGCGCATCGGCGGGCACATTCTCGCGTAAGATGTACCACTCAGCTTCAGTTAATAGACGTATATTGCTTTGCTTTTGTTCGGCTTTCCAATTACAGAAGGCCTTAGCTTCGAGCTGATTCACTTCAACAGGCCAGTTTAATGGCAGCGGAATTTCTTCCACTAAGTTACGTTGCCACCATTTATCTTGTCTTAAGCGCCAAAAACGCGGCATTTGTGCTTGGGTATAGGCAAGCCAAGCTTGGCCTTCTTCATTCCAAAATTGGTGTGAGCGATAGCCGCCAGCCTCGACGAATGCGAGATATTCTTGATTCGAGACTAAGAATTTAGCAGCCTTAAAGTCATTAACGTTAAATATTTTATGGCCGTATTCATTGTCCCAACCGTAGGTTTGGTCTTGTTCAGTTTTGCCTAAGGTCACTTTTTGCCCTTTTACAGCCAATAAACTGTTGGTCTCGGCAGGGGCGGTGTCTTGGCACGCAGGCCAGAGGTGGTTGGGCGCGACATATTCCAGCGGCAGTTGGCGGATGATCACCGATGAGGTTTCTAAATGAATACGCTCATGTTCAATGCCCATCAAAATGATCCAAGCTGGACTATTTTGAGTGATAGGTAACGCTAGAGGCATTTCATCGATAACACGATTGATGACAGCATTAACTTGTTGGCGATAGCTTCGCACCTCTGCCACATCCGGCCACGGATAATGTTGTTCGTTCAAATCATCCCAAGACATCTCATCGACACCAATGGCGAACATGGATTCGAAGTTGTCGTTTACTCGTTCATCGAGAAATTTACCGAGTTTGAGTTTGTTGATATAGAAAGTGGCCGTATGGCCAAAGTAAAAGATTAACGGATGGCGCAGCGGCTCGGCTTTGAGGTAATAGGCGCTATCTTCTTGGATCAAATCATACAGAGACTCGTATAAAGCCCATGTCTGATTAAAGTATTGCTTAAGCTCTTGACGCTTTCCGGCCTCAGTTTCACCAATGAGCTTAAGGGTTTGAGGGGGTTGCGTTATGGGCTTATCCATAGGCAAGTAAACTCCGTATTTATCGGCCTGCGGTGCAAGCATGGGAAGATTAATCTATCGTGTGTGACTCTATACGCGATTACTGAGCTCAGGATCACTTTGTCAGCTTAATGTGTCGGTTTGAGGCAAAGTGTTTTACAAACTAACAGAAAGACCAATTGAGTCCAACATCAGTGCTGGAGCTTAAAGCATCTCAGGTATGACCCTCTGGTTTGGGATTATCTTACAAAGAAAGTGATGCTATCCCTTACAGGGATTAAAATTATTTTATCCCTGAAGAGTATTTTCTCTGTCGGGGTTAAGGCAGAATGATCCCGTCCGTAAAATTATTATGCAGGATATAACGGGATGACAATTAACGCATTATGGATACCCGCCTGGTATGAGCTTGATCCGTCGATCGTAGTGGGTGTGACTGAGGAGTTTGTTTTTCACAAGACTGCCGCAAACGAGGCGTTAAAGTTTTACAGCGGTGCAAAGGAAAACGATGCCGTTAAGGCAACCGGAACTATTTCGGCCATTAAGCACAATGTCTTGGGGGACATTGAAAGTGTCGATGCGCAGGGGCTCGATTATACGCTTGTGTTGCAAGATGGACGGCGTTTGTTAGTCAACGCAGAGGAAAACCCTGGCTTGGTTTATGAGTGGGTTGATGATAGTTGGCAGCCTTCAGATATGGTCATTACAGATTGGACATTAACAGTACAATTTGCGTCTTTATCACCATTGACGCCAATAAAGTAATTGAAGGTTTATCGTGAGTAACTAGATGGCAAAGTGCAGTTAGCGCTCGGGATCCGAGGTTGACTGCACTTTTACTTGTTCAGCAAGTTGTTGGTATTCTTGTTTGATTTCTGCAATATAAACATCGTGAAAATTCAATTCATTAAATTCATCTATACAGAGCTGATAACGGCGTAGCTGCTCAGATTTTTCTTCGGCGGTATCCCATATTTCCATTAGCATAGCGTTTGATTCCATTCATAAATTTAATATATGTATCCAGCATGCATTTTAACTATGTCTACTGATAATTAATCGAGTCGGCTTCAAAATGGTTACGCTTCATTTTGTCCTGAGACGTTATCTTTTCTATAAATCTATTTTAAACAAAGTGTTAGAGTTAACATCTATGTTATACCGTATGAGTGGATAACTGTTTTCCTCATCTTCTTCGGGACAAATGCTTACATCAAGGCGCTGCCATATCCTTATAGTGTTTCTATCTCGATGATTGGATTGTGCCTGTGAGCATTTTGCTCTAGATTGATATTTCTTTGTTTTTATCTTCTGGCCTTGATGCTTTTTTGCCCTTTGGAGCCGTGTAATGGCTAATATTCTGTTAGTTGCCAATCTCAACTGTGATCGGATCTTACTGCTTGATAAACCTTTAAAAACAGGTGGACGTTTCCATTATCAAGATGGCGGCCAAAGGCTCGGCGGCGGTGGGGCAAATACCGGATTAGGTTTAGTCTGGGCAGGGCATAGCGTCGCGCTGGTGAGTCAAGTGGGCCGTGATGACATGGGGGATTGGCTCATTGCAGAAGCCAGTACTCAAGGGCTCGATTGTCGTTTAGTGCAGCGCCGTGCCGGCAATACATGCGAAATGCTGCTTGTAATGACGCCAGATGGCGAGCGCACCATTATTCGGCCACAAAGACCCATATTTGAATTATCTGTACCGCCGAAATGGCAGCCATGGGACGCGCTGTATTTTAATACTTCCGCTGAAGGCTCTGTTAGCTGGGCAAAAACAGCTTTAGAACATTGTCTTGTGGTCGCGCAATTAGCCAAGGACGACAGACAGAGACCTTGTCATATTTTATTGGCCTCCATGAGTGATATTCAGGGGCGTTGTGATGGCGCATCTTGGGAATATGGCAAAAGCATTGGCGGCGATTGTCTGCGTTACTTTATTGTCACCGATGGTATCAATGGGGCTAAGGTTTACACGCACGATCAAGTGCAGCATGTTGCTGCTATCCCTGCCACAGTTGTTGATACCACAGGCGCGGGTGATGCCTATGCGGCAGGGTTGATCCACAGTCTCTGCATCGGCCAGTCGATTACTGAGGCCATGGCAGAAGGGGCGATTTGGGCGGCATTTGCGGTGGCAACTGATAGTTCTATTCCGGGTGAGGCACTAAAACAGTATTTAGAGGCGAAGCAAATCGCATGATAAATCTGCGGGCGACCAGTTTGAGTCATCTTTTTGTCATACGGCCTTGCTAGAGTATGTCTTGTGGCGCATAGCTTGTCCCTTAACGTTTTCTTGTACTTTTCTCCCATTTATTGGTTAGTATGTTTTTGCCTCGTTTCCCCAACGAGGCATTTTTTTGCTCAAAATAAAGTTATTCCATCGTAGAACGCCAATACGACAGAAATCTTGTGCGGCCATGGCGCAATTGCGTTAACATTTATTCAACTAAAATAGTTATCGTTAAATTAAAATAATAAGCCACTCAAGGTGTTCTGTAGTCTTTGGAGTTGAGAATGGGCAATAACGCTTGGAATGATAAAAATAAATTTATTTGGCTTCTGTCTGTTTTGCTTTTGGTCGCCTTTTTAGTGACCAGCGGTATCAGTTACAAAGTGGCCCATGATTCACTGAGCCAACAAATAGAGAGCAATACCTTACCGCTCACAAGTGACAATATTTATTCAGAAATTCAACAGGATTTGTTACGACCCATCTTTATTTCATCCTTGATGGCGCAGGATACCTTTGTTCGGGATTGGACCTTAAGTCATGAGCAAGAGCCCGAAAAACTCATTCGTTACCTTAAGGAAATCCAAGAGAAATACGGTACAGTCACTAGCTTTTTTGTGTCTGAGAAAAGTCGAAATTATTACCATTCCACGGGCATTTTAAAAAAAATCCAAGATGTAGAGCCTGACGATGCTTGGTATTTTCGAGTGCGCTCTTTACCCGAATCTGAGCATTATGAGGTCAATATTGATGCCGATACGGCAGACCGCAGTAAGACAACCGTATTTGTTAACTATAAAGTTTTTGATTTTGAAGGAAAATTCATTGGTGTTACCGGTGTGGGGTTGGCGGTTGAAAAGGTTAAAGCCTTAATTGAGTTATATCAAAAGCGTTATAACCGCCGAGTGTTCTTTACCGACCGGCAAGGTAATGTCACTTTGCATGGCGATCAATATGACGGTACGGATTCGCTGCAAACGAACGTAGGGCTTGATAATTTGGCTACGCGTATTTTAACCAGCCCAAGTGCCGCCTTCAGCTATCAGAAAAACGGGAAAACGGTTTATCTCAATAGTCGCTTAGTTCCTGAGTTTAAGTGGTATTTAATTGTTGAGCAGGAGGATGCGCCACAGGAGCGGGAACTGTTAAATACGTTTTGGGGTAATTTGGCGTTAAGCCTAATGGTGACTCTAGGTATTTTATTCATCTCAAACATGACCTTAGGTCGTTATCAGCGCAAACTAGAAATTATGGCGTCTACCGATAAGCTCACTGGCGCCGCTAACCGTCAGGTGTTTGATGAGTACTTTAGGCAGGCGTTAGATAAAGCTAAGCAGACACAATCGCCGATTTCAATACTCTTGTTGGATATCGACCACTTTAAAAAAGTGAACGACAGTTATGGGCATGGGATTGGTGACTTAGTATTAAAAACCATGACTAATATGCTGCGTGGCTTACTACAACAACAGGATATTTTATGTCGCTGGGGCGGTGAGGAGTTTTTAATTTTACTCCCTGAGATGGATTTATCCCGAGCGGCAGAACTGGCAGAACAGATCCGTGACCTCATTTCCCAGCGGGAAATTAAAGTGAATGGATTGCACATTTCTATTACTGCCAGTATTGGTGTTGCTGAGCATCAAGTGCAAGAGCCCGCGGAGGATCTTATTAAACGTGCCGATCTGGCCTTGTATCAGGCAAAAGAAGCGGGCCGAAATCAAGTGGTGTTAAATCATTCATAGACTCTACTCGGTTCTTCTTGGCAGCAATGTTTAGTCTACCTTTGTGGGTTATGGCGCGGGTTGATTGTGTTATTGGCGTATCGCGGTTTACACTCTGACAGTAATGCGCGATAGGTCATTGATTTGGAGTTGCTGATGTCAAAGTTGTTGATTAATAAATTGTCTGGATTGTACTTAGGAACCCATCTTCAAGAAATGTCCGGTGTTGCTACGGGGATTGATGGTAAGCAAGCAGCTCAACAACTGTTAGTGCATATCGACCATGTTGAAGGGGACACGCAGGCCGATCCAAAACACCATGGCGGCCTTGATCGCGTGCTACATCATTTCCCCCGCGAGCACTACGGCCAATATCGTCGTTGGGACTTAATCACCCAGCTCGAAGATGCGCCCAGCATGGGAGAGAACATTAGCACAGTTGGACTGAACGAAACTCAAGTCAATATTGGCGATATCTTGCAAATTGGCGCAGTAAAAGTGCAAGTGACTCAGCCGCGTTCACCTTGTTTTAAATTGAATCTGCAATTTGGTCACAGAGAATTCGCCCTCGCTATGCAGCAAAGCCAATTATGTGGTTGGTTTTATAGAATCTTAACCCCAGGGATTATTCAGTTAAACGATAGGATTGAATTAGTTGAGCGTCGTACTGATATCAGTGTTGCCGAGGCCATGTCACTCTATTTCTCGCCAACGTTTAATGCCAGTGCCTATGATCGTTTAGCTTCCTGCGAGGGATTAGCGCTGAGTTGGGTTAATAGCCTACAACGCCGTTTAGCATTACAGACAGTAGAAGATTGGCAAATGCGTTTATATGGGCCGAGTGGAAAATAAGGCTTTATATTCAAAATGATAAAACAGGGATGACCTATGATTGAACCCGTTACAAAAAGTGATAAAGATTTTGGCTTACTGGTATACGCCTCAAGTTTTATTGGATACCTAGTGCCGTTGGGCTCTATTCTTGGTCCTTTGATCATTTGGCTGATGAAGCGTGAAGAGTCCGCATTTGTCGATCAATGTGGCCGTAGTTGTTTGAACTTTAAATTGAGCCTGTTGATTTATGTGATCATCAGTGGCGTATTAGCTTTGGTCGGAATAGGTTTCATCTTTTTAGCCATACTCGGCATATTCGATTTGGTGTGCACTGTGCTGGCGATTATTAAGGCCAGCGAAGGTAAAGTGTATCGCTATCCATTAACGATTAAATTTATTGCTATGGATTAATTGCCTCTGCGAGTTAAAGAAAAACGCCTTAGATAGAAACATCTAAGGCGTTTTTTATGGCGTAAGTTTTAAGGTTTTACACCTTAAACTTGGCCACTAAGGTATCTAAGCGGTGTGACAGTTGATTCAAGGCTAAACTCGCCTGTGCCGCCGCTTGTGCAGTATTGGCAGTACGTTGAGTAATGTCATTGATTTCAGTGACGTTACGGTTTATGTCCTCCACCACTGTGGATTGTTCTTCCGTTGCCGCAGCAACTTGAATGTTCATGTCGCTGATAAGACCAATGCGATCGCTAATGCCAATTAACGATTTGCTGGCTTCATCGACGGCCACAACGCCTTCGTGGGAGCGGGTACGACTCTGGGCCATCGCATTAACCGCGCGGCTGGCTTCCGATTGCAGCTTGTCGATCATGCCTTGCACTTCATTGGTCGATGCCGCGGTGCGTGAGGCTAAGTTACGCACTTCATCGGCCACGACAGCAAATCCGCGTCCAGCTTCACCGGCACGTGCCGCTTCAATGGCCGCGTTGAGGGCTAACAAGTTAGTCTGCTCAGAGATAGCGCGGATCACATCTAAAATACCACCGATAGATTTAGTGTGGGTCGCGAGGGACTCAATCACTTCACCCACTTGGCCAACGTCTTTTGACAATTGGTTAATGGTATCGCGGGCACGGGTTACCACAACTTGGCCGCTGCTGGCTTCAGTATCTGCATCTCTGGCGGCAACCGCAGCTTGGGCGGCATTACTGGCAATTTCGTTAACCGTCGCGCCCATTTCATTAATGGCCGTTACCACCATCATAGTGCGATCTTTCTGCTCGTGGCTGTCTTCTAAGGTTTGCTGTGCCTGATTCGACACATCCTTAGCCGAGAAACCAAGCTGTTCGCTGGTTTGTGCCACTTCGATGACAGATTCCTGTATCTTGCTGATAAAGCTGTTAAATCCTTTAGCGAGCTGTGCAATTTCATCTTCACCATTGACTGGTAGACGTTGACGTAAGTCACCTTCGCCTTCGCCTATGTCGTGGAACATAGCGGCAACTTGGGCGATTGGACGACTCACTGAACCTGCCACCACGATGGCGAGTACAATAAAGCCCGCTGCAATTATTAGCGTCCAGATTAAGATCTGATAAGCCGCTTCGGTTAATAGTGCGAACACTTCGGCCTCTGGCACCTGTGCGACTAAGTACCAATCCATAGATGCGATATAACTACTGGCAACCAGCATGTTTTCGCCATTGATTTTGGTATTGATCAGATTGAAATCACTGCGGTTTAATAATGAGCTTGAACTCGCATCCTTGTATAAGTTGCTTAGGCTACTCTTACCAATTTGGCTCGTATCTGGGTGGAGTTTTACCTCACCTTTAGCATCCACTAAGTAGACTAA
The DNA here is from genome assembly GCF_025654235.1 of Shewanella sp. SM32. NCBI lineage: Bacteria > Pseudomonadati > Pseudomonadota > Gammaproteobacteria > Alteromonadales > Shewanellaceae > Shewanella > Shewanella sp. SM32. Next base: position 20,174 of record NZ_JAKKRO010000007.1, read on the forward strand.
ACCAGTTTCTTCAATTTTAAACGAGCTCAGCAAACGCACCATGTCATCGAGTGATTTAGCGAGCCCGACTAAGCCGCGACCATTGGGTTGTTGGTAGTTAATGAAGAGTTTGACTTCGCCGTTGGCCTCAGTAAATACGTTCAACATACGTTCTTGGCCACTGTCTCGGTAACCAAAAAACCAGTCATCCTGCGCAGGAGTGAGCACTCGCAGAAAACCATCTTGAGTGTAGTAGGCGGCAGTTTGTCTATCTGCGTAGGAAGCTTGCGCTAGCTTATACTGACGAGTGATGTCTTTGAGTTGGGCTACGACTTGGGGTTCTTGGGCTTGTGGTCTACCGTCTTCGAGCCATTGCAGTAACATGCGGCTACTGGCCAATTGTTCTGCAGCATTCATCAAAGTGGAAATGTCGAGATCGATCTTATTGCGAATTTGCATCATTAAGCTCGGTAATTCCGAGCCTAACATCCTTTGTTGTACGACATTTTTCGCGCTACGTTGGCTTAATACGCCGACGAGTATGGTCGACAACAGTACTGCAAATGTCACTGTTAATAGAATTTTCTGCTTAATGGTGAGGTTATTAAATATCATAAATATCAATATGCCTGTGTTGGACTATTTTGAGTTATCGGTCAACGCACTCTTGTACGGTAAAAGATTATCGGACAGAAATGTTAAAAGTTAACCTTAGTCTAGGCCGATTGCCGAATAAAACAGCGTATAGAACACTTATTTGGCCTAACCTGTTGGTCTTGCTGTAGATCTAATTATGTAGAGTATAGATGGAAATGAGATGGTGATTGAAAACGAACTCTTTTTTGTGTGGCAATTGTGGCCAATGTCGCGAGTAAGGGCAAGCAAAAAAAGTGAACTATTCGTGTAAAAGGTGAAAAAAAGGCGCTCCACTGAGCGCCATTATTTACATTTATCATCCAAATGTTACATGTTGGGGTAGTTTGGACCACCACCGCCTTCCGGTGTAACCCAAGTGATGTTTTGGCTCGGATCTTTAATGTCGCAGGTTTTGCAATGAATGCAGTTTTGCGCATTGATTACAAACTTGGGTTGACCCGCCTCTTCGACGATTTCATACACGCCGGCTGGGCAGTAACGCTGTGCTGGCTCATTAAACTGAGTCAAGTTAATGCCCAGTGGAATGCTGCTGTCCTTGAGATGTAAATGGCAGGGCTGATCTTCCTCATGATAAGTGCTCGACAGATACACTGAGGACAGTTTATCGAAGCTAAGCTTGCCATCGGGTTTTGGATAATCAATCTTGCTGTAAGCGCTCACAGGTGCCATTTGCGCATAGTCTGGGTGCTCATCACGCAGTGTGATAGGGAACTTTCCGCCAAACCAGTTTTGATCTATATAGTTGAATGCGCCGCCTAAATAGGTACCAAATTTGTGCATCGCTGGACCAAAGTTGCGGGATTTATGCAATTCTTCGTATAGCCAGCTTTCTTCAAGGTGGGTTTGGTAACAGTCGAGATCTTTACCGCCTTCAACCCCAGCCATCATGGCTTTACCTAAGGTTTCTGCTGCAACAATCCCGCTCTTCATCGCAGTGTGAGTGCCTTTGATTTTAGCAAAGTTCAACGTACCCGCGTTGCAGCCTATGATAAGACCGCCAGGAAAACTCATCTTAGGTAGCGAGTTTAAGCCGCCTTTAGTAATCGCGCGGGCGCCATAACTAAGGCGTTCGCCACCCGTTAAATACTTAGCAATCACAGGGTGGGTTTTATAGCGCTGGAATTCGTCAAATGGGCTCAGATGCGGATTTTTGTAGTTCAAATCAATAATAAGGCCGACCGCAATTTGATTATCTTCCATGTGATAAAGGAAGCCGCCACCCGATGCGCCCTCGGTTAATGGCCAGCCACCAGTGTGAACGACTTTGCCTTGTTCGTGTTGTTCGGCGGGGACTTTCCAAATTTCTTTGAAGCCTAAACCGTAATGCTGTGGTGTTTTACCATTATCTAAATGGTATTTTTCGATAAGTTGCTTGCCTAAGTGGCCGCGGCAACCCTCGGAGAAAACGGTATATTTAGCGTGCAACTCCATGCCTGGCATAAAGCTGTCTTTGGGTTCGCCATCGGCACCCACTCCCATATCGCCAATCAAAATACCTTTAACGCTGTTATCGGCGTTAAATAGTAGTTCACTGGCGGCAAAGCCGGGGAATATTTCGACACCGAGTTCTTCTGCGCGATTGGCAAGCCAGCGGGATAGATTACCGACGCTGATAATAAAATTGCCGTCGTTGTGCATGGTTTTTGGCACAAAAGCATTAGGCATGACTCTGCCGTCGGTGGCTGAGCTGAGTAGGTAAATTTCGTCGTGGGTGACAGCGGTTTTTATTGGAGCATCTTTTTCGCGCCAGTCACTGAATAGCTCGTCTAGCACTTTTGTCTCGAACACAGCGCCTGACAGAATATGCGCGCCCACTTCTGAGCCTTTTTCTACCACACAGACGGTAATTTCTTTACCTGAATCCTGTGATATTTGCATTAATCGACATGCCGTGGCCAAGCCAGCTGGACCAGCACCGACGATAACAACATCGAATTCCATTGATTCGCGTTCCATCAGTTCACCTCTTCCTTCACGTTTCCCCGATTTTTATCGAGTGTTGTAGTTTGTAAACGGGCGTTTTATTGCTTGCACCACCTTACCTGAAAATAAGATAAGGTCACAGTGGATTAAGCTGCTGTTTAGTCTAATTCAATACAAATCTTTAGGTGAGGACTGTCACAGATTATTCACGCTAGCGTGATCTAGGTTAATAAATACCTGTTTAGGGGTATAGCTAGTGAGTACTTTCGGCCTATAATCACCGACGACGGTTCTCCGAGCTTGCCTGCCTAAGTCGAAAGATATGGAGGTGTAGCCGTGGTAATAATGCCACCGGGGTGGGATAAGAAATGCTCTCACCTCCCACACTTGGAAAGGTGATCATGTCTCAATTACAAGACAGCTTTGGTCGAAAATTTCACTATTTACGGATGTCAGTCACTGACGTTTGTAACTTCAAATGCAGTTACTGCCTCCCTGATGGTTATCATCCTGAAGGTAAACCAAAATTCTTATCTCTCAATGAGATAGAAAACTTAGTCTCCGCATTTAGCCAAGTCGGCACCCAAAAAATCCGCATTACAGGCGGTGAACCTACCCTGCGTAAAGACTTTACCGACATCATTCGTGTCGTCGCTGATAACCCGCGCATTCATACTATTGCGACGACCACTAATGGATATCGACTCGAAAAGCATGCCAAAGAATGGTTCGATGCTGGCTTGCGTCGTATCAATGTGTCCGTGGATAGTTTAGATCCCAAAATGTTTTACCAGATCACTGGCGAAAATAAGTTTGATGAAGTGATGCGGGGGATTGATGCCGCCTTGTCAGCAGGTTTCGAGCGAGTAAAAATCAACGCCGTACTGCTTAAAGGCTTAAACGATAAAGATTTGCCACGTTTTTTACACTGGATTAAACACACGCCAATCGACCTGCGTTTTATCGAGCTGATGGAAACGGGTCTTGGTCGTGAGTATTTTGAAGCACATCATCTAGCGGGCGCTGACATCAAAGCGCAGTTACTGGCAGATAGCTGGCAATTAGATACGCCAAGCGCCTCCGATGGTCCAGCCCAAAATTTCAGCCGCAGCGATTATCAGGGCCGTATCGGCTTGATCATGCCCTATGCCAATAATTTTTGTGCTACCTGTAACCGTTTACGGGTATCTGCTAAGGGTAAATTGCACTTGTGCCTCTTTACGGAATCCGGTGTCGATTTACGTGATCTGCTACAGCATTCTAACCAGCAAGCGGAATTAATTGAGCGTCTGCACGGTCAATTAGCCCAGAAGAAAGAAACCCATTACTTGCATCAAGGCATCACAGGTGTCACTCAGCATCTTGCCTCTATTGGCGGCTAGACCTGATTTTAGGTCTGTGGCTATAGCCAATTTAGCGCGAGTAAAAGCTCAATTTCCCTTGTACCCTGTTTTGACCTCAATTAAAGGATCGCTCCAATGAGCAATGTATTTACTCATATTAATGCCGATGGCAATGCCCATATGGTCGATGTAACTGAAAAAGCCGTTACCGAGCGCGAAGCCCGTGCAGAAGCTTTTATCGAGATGGCGAGCACGACACTCGAGATGATCATGAGTGGCAGCCACCACAAGGGTGATGTGTTTGCGACCGCGCGTATTGCGGGCATTCAAGCCGCGAAAAAAACTTCAGACCTTATCCCTCTCTGCCATCCGCTGATGCTAACGAAAGTTGAAGTCGATTTAGAGGCACAACCTGAACATAACCGCGTGCGTATTACTAGCCTGTGCAAGTTATCCGGCAAAACGGGCGTAGAGATGGAAGCGTTAACTGCAGCTTCAGTGGCGGCGTTAACTATCTATGACATGTGCAAGGCCGTGCAAAAAGATATGGTGATCTCCCAAGTCCGTCTGTTGGAAAAGCGTGGCGGCAAGTCGGGACATTTTAAGGTTTAGCGTATCAAAAACGAGAGAAGACTATGATTAACGTGTTGTTTTTTGCTCAAGTTCGAGAATTGTTGGGCACAGCTAAATTAAGCCTAGAGGCGAGCGAGCAGACACAAACTGCCGAAGCATTACGGGCAACGCTGGCGGCAACCGACGACAAATGGGCTAAAGTATTAACCTCTGACAAATTGCTGGTGGCGGTAAATCAGACCATTAGCCAATGGGATACACCTGTAAACGATGGTGATGAAGTCGCCTTTTTCCCACCGGTTACAGGAGGTTAATATGCGTTTATTACCCGCAGTTCGAGTGCAAGAGGTCGATTTTAGTGTTTCTGACGAATATCGCCTGCTAGCTCAAGATGATAGCGATGGTGCCGTAGTCACTTTTGTCGGCAAAGTGCGTGATTTTAACGATGGTGCCGCGGTGACAGACTTAACCTTAGAGCACTATCCGGGCATGACCGAAGCCGTGTTAGAACAAATCGTTGCCGAGGCGCGTAGCCGCTGGCCGCTCAATAAAGTGACGGTTATTCACCGTGTCGGTACTATGGCTCTGGGTGAGCAGATTGTGTTTATCGGCGTAACCAGCGCCCATCGCAAGGCCGCTTTTGCTGCCTGTGAATTCTTAATCGACTTTTTAAAAACCAAAGCGCCATTCTGGAAATTAGAAGCGGGCGAGCAAGGTAAAAGTTGGGTTGAAGCGAAAGATGCCGATGAACAGGCGGCTAAGCTATGGCAACACAAAGACTAGTCGCGTGGCAGAGATACTCGTAGTCGCAACGCAGCTTGCCAGTTTAAGACCCGCGCGAATATTGCACTAAGGTGACCCAATGCAGAGTTTGACCCGTTTCTTCCATACCTGTGTTTTTGCATTACTCTGGTGCTTGGCGGTCGCGCCATCGTTCAGTCGAGCGGCGGATAATACAGGGATTCCCGCAATTGCCGCTGCCTCAGATTTACGTTTTGCCCTCGATGATATTAGCCAAAAATTTACCAATGAAACTGGGCTAAAAGTAAAAATATCCTATGGATCATCGGGCAATTTTGCTACTCAAATCCAAAACGGTGCGCCCTATGAATTATTTTTATCTGCGGATGAAAAATATATTCAACAATTGCATAGTGCTGGCGTTGCCCGCGATGCTGGCGTGCTTTATGCCCAAGGGCAACTCGCTATTGTTGTACCTAAAACTGGTCGTTTGTCCGTTGATCCTGAACTTAAGGGGTTAGCTGAAGCACTCACTGCAGGAAAAATTACCCGTTTTGCTATTGCTAATCCTGATCACGCTCCCTATGGCGAAAAGGCCAAAGAAGCATTGCAGTTTGTGCAGTTGTGGGATGTGATTCAACCTAAATTGATCCTTGGGGAAAATGTGTCCCAAGCAGGGCAGTTTGCGATTAGTGGTTCAACCCAGGGCGGGATTATTGCGCTCTCTTTAGCTATGTCTCCTACTTTTGCCAAACATAGTGATTACGCCATAGTGCCAGCAAAAATGCATAGCCCACTGTTTCAGCGTATGGCATTAATGGCCAAGGCGAGTGAAACTGCTCAGCATTTTTACGATTATTTAAGAGCCGATAGTGCCCGTCGTGTTTTGGCCGATTATGGTTTTTCATTGCCAGAGCAACCATGATGGATTGGCAGGCACTTTGGTTATCGGTCAAGCTGAGTGGCATCACAGTTTTAGTGTTGATTCCTCTAGCTATATTGGCTGGACGGGCATTAGCCTATCGTCAATTTGTCGGCAAATCTTGGGTCGAGGCGCTGATCATGGTGCCCTTAGTATTACCGCCGACTGTGATTGGTTATTACTTGCTGGTGGGGCTTGGCAGTCAAAGTTGGCTCGGACAATGGATTGAGCAAGTCATGGGTCAGCAACTCGTGTTTCACTTTTCTGGTCTGGTTATCGCCTCCGTTTTAGTCAATATTCCCTTCGCAGTGCAGCCGATACAACGCGCCTTTGAAACTGTACCTAATGATGTTCGCGACGCAGCGGCTTGTTGCGGTATGAGTCGACTTAAAATTCTACTTAAAATTGAATTGCCTATGGTGTGGCCGGGTGTGTTAACGGCATTAGTTTTGTGCTTCTCCCATGTGCTTGGGGAGTTTGGCGTTGTGCTGATGATGGGCGGCAATATTGCTGGCGAGACCAAGACGATTTCGATTGCAATTTATGACAGTGTGCAATCATTCGATTTTAATGCTGCTGGCACTATGTCATTAGTCTTATTGCTGTTTGCCGTGACGGCGTTAGCACTAACAACCAGTCTATCGCGGCGTTTAGGAGGTCAGCGTGGCGCAAATCATCGCTGATCTGCAGTGTCAGATCCAAAATCATAAACACATTAAACTCAACGCCGATTTTCGCTGTAAAGCGGGTGAAGTACTTGCTGTGGTAGGGCCGTCTGGCGGTGGAAAAACCACGCTGCTACGGATGATCGCTGGGTTGAATCATCCCGATACGGGACAAATCCACTTTGGCGATCGACCTTGGTTTGATGATAAAGCGCGCATCGCCTTAAGCCCGCAGCAACGCCATATCGGTTATATGCCACAGCATTTTGGACTATTTCCTAACCTTACCGCCCTAGAGAATGTGGTTGCTGGGCTTGATCATATTCCCAAGGCTGAGCGCATACCGCGCGCGAAAGATTGGCTCGAACGGGTCAATCTACAGGGATTACCCGATAGATTACCGGCGCATTTATCGGGCGGCCAGCGCCAGCGCGTTGCGCTTGCCAGAGCGCTTGCCCGCGAACCGTCGGTTTTGTTGCTGGATGAGCCTTTTTCTGCGGTGGACAGGGAAACTCGCGAGCGTTTATACCTTGAGCTTGCGCGCCTCAAAGAGCAGTTACTCTGCCCAGTGATTATGGTCACCCATGACTTAAATGAAGCCTTACTGCTGGCCGATTCGATGATTTTGATCAGCCAAGGCAAGATGCTGCAGCAAGGTGCACCTTTCGAGGTATTGTCGCGGCCACGAAATGAAGCTGTAGCTAGGCAGATGGGGCTAAGAAATATTTTTGATGGTGAAGTGGTATTTCAAGACTGCACTAAAAATCTCACTTGGCTTAAATTTGGTGAACAGCTAATTGCCTGCGACTATGGCAAAGATCGCCCTGTGGGAAGTCGAGTCCGTTGGGTTATCCCCAATCAAGGTATTCGTTTTAATTCGATTTCCAAAGGGCGTTTATGCCGCAGTTTTAATAAATTAGATGTCACGATCGACGCTATGCTGGTGATGGGCGAATCCGTTCGGCTTATCTGCTACGTCACTGGCACCCCATTACAACTTAACACTGAAGTTTCGCTGCATTTTGCCCAAAAGCTTGCTCTTACTAAGGGGATGCAAACTACGGTGGCACTCAAATCCGAACAAATTCATATTTTGGAATAGCTTAGCCCTTAGTCCACCATGATAACTTTGAGTAAACCTGCCACCATATTAGGTGCGATTTCGCATTATCGCGTCTAGCTCACTTATCAATTGGGCTATTGTTGTTTGAAATTGAGCTAATTCCGCTTCAGCATTATTATTTCCCTGTTGCCTGATTTTTTCTTCGAGTATCCAAGCGTGCTCCGCTATTGATGTGAGCCCTAACATACTGATAGTTCCCGCACTTCTATGGATCTTATCCGCAAGTTGAGGTGCTTTAAGTTGAATATCCTGAAGTGAGGTTTCGAGCTCAGTTTTAAACATTAATAACATTTTGCTTAATGTCTCTTCCCGACCAAAGGCATCCTCTAATATTTTTATATCGATAAGTGCTGGTTTTGCAGAGGGTAGCCATTTCAAAAGCATTTCATACAGCTCATCTAAGTGCAGTGGTTTTGCCAGTAAGTCATCCATCCCAACTGCGATGCACCTTTGCTTCTGCTCATTTAGCACGTTGGCCGTGAGTGCGATGATGGGAATATGTTGCCCCTCAATTTCCTGCGATCTCATTTGTTTGGCAAAAGTGTAGCCATCCATCACTGGCATGCGGCAATCGCATAGCACTAAGTCATATTGAGCCTTTTGCATGAGGGCGAGCGCTTGGGCACCGTTATCTGCAATATCACATGTTAGGCGTAGCTGTTTCAGCTGTCGCTGCACCAATATCTGATTAAGTTGATGATCTTCAACTAATAATATTTTGCATTCTGGCCAGTTAAACTTAAATTGAATATCCCTTTGCGGGGTTGAGACGATAGTATCAATCCACCCCATGTTGATGTAACACACATCCTTCACAGCTTGCGATGTTAAGGGGTTAGCATTCAATAAACATTGCTCATTTTGATACCTATAACCCAGTGCTTCATTGAAGTGAGTGCAGAGTATATGTTGCCGATCATCCGAAGCATTATCAGTAAACAACAGGTCTGCATTGGCTTTATTCTCTGTTAATACAATGCCTAATGAAGCTAAATGCCAAGATAAAGTGTGACGTAGTTTTATATCGCCGATGGCGATATATGCTTTTAATCCCTGTAACTGCTCATCAAATTCATTCTGAGCCACCACAGGTAACCGAATGCGTAAACCAATAAATGTGCCTAAATGAGGGGCGCTATTCAGGATGATGTCGCCGCCCATCATTTCGGCGAGTGTATGGCTAATGGCAAGGCCCAAACCTGCACCACCATAGCTACGTGTTGTCGAGACATCAGCTTGCTCAAAAATATTGAATATTCGCGCTTGAGTCTCAGTGTTCATGCCGATACCCGTATCTTGTACGCCAATGAGCAGTAATTGTTGACCTTCTTGTTCGGCTTCAAGCTTGACTGAGACTTCAATAAACCCGCGTTCAGTGAATTTAATGGCGTTATTTACCCAATTGAATAGGATTTGCTTTATGCGAAGACTGTCTCCTGTTACCCGTGCAGCTACGCCTTGGTCAACGTGTAAGTAGAGGCTTAAGCCTTTGGTGCGTAAATCATTCATGACCATATTAAGCGTACTATCGAGAACTTCACGTAATAGAATAGGGGTTGATTCTAAGCGCATTTTCCCCATGTCTATTTTAGAGAAATCGAGAATGTTATTAATGATCTGGAGGATTTCTTCCGCGCCATTACTAATGATTTGCACCATTTGTTTTTGTTCTATGCCAAGAGGGGTAAAGCTGAGTTGCTCTGCCATACCCACGAGCCCATTCATGGGCGTGCGGATCTCATGGCTCATGGCTGCGAGAAACTCAGCTTTTCTTTTAGTGGCTTGCTCGGCGTTTTCTTTTGCGATGGCTAAAGCATTTTCGACGATGCGCCGTTTATTGATTTCTTGCCTGAGTTTTAAATAGGCTATGGTTAAGCCGCCAATGAAAAGCAGTAAACCTATCGCAATCGGCAGTAGTGTTTTGAGTAAAGTGTGCCAAGAGATGCCTTCGCTGTAATTTACGGCTAGCCAAGTATTGCGGATCTGCTGTTTTTCTTTCTCACTCATACTGGAGAAAACACGGTTAATTAATGGGATAAGTGGCCAATAAGGTTCACGAACGGCAACAGCGAGTTCATCTTTATAAGGCGTTGGTGCCGCTACTCGTAATTCATCGTCAAATTTGTCGTCGATAAGCATAGTCACAACGGCCAAATTACCTATGTAAGCCGCAGCTTTGCCCTTTGCGACTAAGGTCAGACCTTCGTCGGGATTGGCAGAAACTACAACATCGATATTCGGATAGGCTTTTTTAATGCTTGGCAGCAGTAGATTATCTGTGATGACCACGCGTTGAAAGTTCAGTTCTGACAGCCCCGCGATTCGCGGACTGTTGCGGGCAGTGGCTATAACAATAGGGAAAGACGTAAACACTTCGCTCATGTGCCAGTCTGGATATTGTGCTTTCAATCGCGTTGGAATAATGGCGAGATCAATCTCATGGTTAACGAGTGCGCTTTGGATTTCATCCCACGTTCTGGTTTTTTGTGCCGCATAATCTAGCCCTAGTTTTTCTCTAAATTGCTCAAGGTAATCAGCAAGTAAACCAACCAAGATGCCTTTATTGTTAACCGAAGAGAATGGCATCCAATGACTTACAAATCCGACTCTGAGTGAAGGTAAACCTGCCAGCCATTCGCGTTCATTGGGTCTAAGTAGAAAATTACTGTGGCCTAAAAAATGAAGATCGCCCATACCCAGCCAAGTCACTTCGAGAGCATTGCGCTCTTCTACACTCAGAGCCATTAAGGCGTTATCGAGTTGTGTTACAAGCAGGCTATTGTTCTTCGTGATCCCTAAATGTAAGTTTTCCATCATCAGGGGGGCTTGGGCAACGATAAGAAGTTCAGGGTGTGCGCTAATGTATTGGTTAGCAACATGAAGATTACCGATATAGGCATCGGTCGTTTTATCAATGACGGAGGAAAGTGCTTGTTCTGTATTAGAAAATGTTACTTCTGTTACGGTTGGATAATGCAGTTTGACTAATTTCTCAGTCGAGAATCCTTTTTCAACGGCGATCCGAGCTTGGCCAAATTCACTCACATCGCGAAAAAATCGGCTGTCGTAACGGATAACGACAACAGTAGGGGAGGTGTAGTATGAGCGGCTAAACATAAGGCATTGAGTACGTTCAACAGTACGAAAAGCGTCAAGCAAGACATCGACTTCCCCATTACAGCCAGCAGAATAGAGGCTCATCCAATTGGGATAAACCTTCCAGTCAATTTGATAATTAAGATTTTTGGCGAGCAGTTGTATGAGTTCGACACTAAATCCCGTTGTTATCTGGTCATTAATTTGTTGAAAAGGTCCCCAGCCGTTGGCGAGTACGCCTACTCTAATTGTTGTGGTTTTGGGCTGTTCGGCATGTGTGATAAAAGTCATGCATAGCAGGGATAAGCAACTGAAGATGCAAAGAAGTTGGTAACGCATTTTTTGAGTCGCACTCATCTCTATGACCAAAGTGTATTAAGTCTCGAAAAAAACACCGATGCCAAGTAGTATAGATAAGGCATCCATAAGTTCACATTATCACAGGAGTTATATATGGCTTTTAAGATCATCCTTGCCGACGATCACCCTATTATACTCACTGGCGTGCGTAGTTTAATGGCTGAAATGCAGCCAAGTTGTGACATTGTTGCTGAAGCAAATAATGTTTCCGAATTATGGAGTACATTAGAACAACATGAATGTGACTTATTGATCACAGACTTTAGTATGCCTAATGATGACAATGTTGATGGTATGGCCATGATTAAACAGCTGAGACGAAAATATCCAAACTTACCCATAATAGTGTTGACGCAAGTGCATAATTTAGGTGTATTACAAGCGCTGTTACAGCTTGGAATACAAGGCTTATTATTAAAAAAATCAGTCATTGCCGAATTAGAGAAAACAGTTAAAAAAGTATTGTTAGGCTCTGTTTACATTGGCGAAACCGTCCGTGAATTATTAAATGAACAAGGTATTAATCAATATGCCATCCCAGTTGAACTTTCATTGAAAGAACTAGAAGTGGTACGTTTACTGGCAAATGGTATGTCAGTAACTCAAGTTGCCAGTTATTTACACCGCAGTGTAAAAACCATTAGCACCCAAAAAACCAATGCGATGCAAAAACTCGGTTTAAAAAGTGACAGTGAGTTGTTTCATTATGCACAGCAACAGGGCTTATTTTAATGTTAAAGTGGGGGGATTTCAGCCTCGAACATAATCGTCACATCCCCTTGGTAAGTACTTCCTGGATATTTCATCATTTCAGTTAAGTTGGCTTTGTCAATTTCAAATGCAATTTTTCTTTTTACGCCAATGTATATGCCATCATTGAATAGGCGGTGTTTTGATTTAGTCAATGGTGCATGCTCGCCTAAGCCTGTTACATAGCTGACATTAAGATCTATTTTGTGATTATTTTTAATATTATTTAGTTGGCATTTGTTGTTATTTTGATATTGGCAGTAACTAAGAGATACGTTAGCCTCTGCACTTTTCCATAATCTAAATGGTAATTCTGCTTTTAAATTAGGTGGGGTTTTACCGCTGTTTATCCATGGTGCCCAGCCCTTGGGTGGCTGCAAGATCACTTTATTGCTGCCAGCTGGGAACTCAACCTTAAGTTGATGCGTGACCCTTAAGGTAAATTCTATCGTTACGTTTGAGTCTGAATAGGTTGCATCACCAAAGTCGAGATCTTTATTGCGTCCAAGGCTCAACGTTAAGCTGCCCTTATAAGTGCCATTTTCCATTTTTAAAGGATCGGGGGGTTGCAGCTTATAGCCAATATAAATCCTTTGGAGAGTAATGTTTTTTGAGGTGAATGTGGTGTTGAATATATTGTTGTAACAAACCCCCCCTGATTTTTGGTTAGCATTCTTTATATCATAGAAATATTCAAATCTACTTGGGCTAGCCCAAGTTTCTTGTCTAAAACTACAATCACCCTGCACAGTTTTTTCTAGCCAAAGTGTCCCATTCGTGCCAGCTTCTCTTATAATATTTGGTATTTGAGCTGCGCCAATTTGCGTTAATTTGAACTTCATTTTATGGACGTTGCCACTTCCCATTTTAGTTAACTCAACGGTCTTTTCGCCGGTAAATTTCTGATAGGTAATGGCATGTTCCAATTTATCATCATTGCTGACGAGTCGTGAGGTAATCTTTATTGGTATATTTATGGCCTGCTCTTTTTCTAGTGAGGCAGTGCCGTTACACCAGAATCCTTCCGCTTGCCATTCTACTGAACATGGTGTCGTGTTAATAAACTTACTACCATTAATATCATAGGGTGCAGGTTTATATTCAGCAGTAACCTGAATGGTGGCGGCCTCTGTTAATGGGCTGAGTAGTAGATATCCCATCAAAACATATAAAGGGTAACGATAATTCACTTGGCTAGGTTCTCTGTTAATGTTTGCTGTGCCCATGATTGGGCATTACAAGTGATATTGCCTAATAGCAATAGATTCTGTTCACGTTTTACTCGGTGTAAATCGAGTTCAAGGTTGCACTCTTGTATACCTTGATACTCCACTTGCAAGCTCGGATGGTGTTCACTCATTTCGACGGCAAAAAAGCCATCGGCCTCACTCAAGCTTCGTCCCGCATGGTTGGCGATAAGTGCGCCTTTAAGCGGCAATCCCTGTTGATCAACCAAGCGGCCAATCACAGTGACAGTCTTCATGACTCTGATTTGTTGGTAACTGACGCCTCCCTTATTGAGGTGGTAGTGCAATACGCTCGGTTGGATGACTGAAGGTGTGTCATCAAAGTCCTGTATGGCGAGTTGTACGCTACCACTGCGATAGGCGGTCACTGGCACTAAGTTGCGCCCAGGCTTTAAGGTGACACTGCCACCGTGCTCATCTTCTGCTTGTAAAAGGATGTCTGGGGTATCAGCCATGACATCGATTATCATGCCTGCATCGTGGTTTTGGCTTTGGCCTGAGATACTGAGTTCACCCTGTTGCCCCAGTGCAACCATACTATCGAGGTTTATGCCGCCTGTGATGCCGCTGTTATAGGACGATGACTGTGCATAGGCATCCCCGCTAACAATATCGTTGCTAAAGCGGCTATTGGCGGTTGCACCAACCCCATAGCTATCCGTGTTTAGCCCCATCCCTATGGTTTCAATGCCACGCCAGTCTAGTTGCTGTTGGTAATCAACATAGGCATGCTGTTCTTGCCCGCCAGAACGTGAAGTTCTGCTGCCTAAGCCACCACCCATTCGACGCGTTTGATCGCCTAAGTTCATACTGAAATAAAGTGCTCCGCCTTGGTCGCGCTGGCCTGAAGTGTTAATGCTGCCAGGACGATCGAACGCATTTAAACTCCAGCTCATTTGGCGTCCCCAGAGTTTGCCGCTGTACTGCCAACCTAAATCAATGCTTTGACCTTGCTCGGATTGATGTGACAAATAGGCCGAAACAGAGTGACCATTTCCTAAGTTATGTTGCAAAGATACACTCGTCTTTTGGGGATTAGAGTTCGTGATATCACTACTTTGCGATTGATTGAGCTGTTGCTGATGGCTGAGTACAAAGCTGCCGTGTCTATAGCTATAAACTGCTTGTAAATCAAAATCGCTGCCCTGTTGTTCATTCATCACCCAGTTACCAAAAAAGCGCAGTTGTTGGTTCCAGTCCCAATCAGCCGAAATGCTGTAGTGCCAACCTTTATCCATAAATTGAGCCGCGGCGCCAATGATGATCGCCGGTGTTAATAAGTAGTTTGCGAGTACCCCCGTGCTGAGTCCGCGTCTGCTTTCATCATCCCAATTCGTTATATCTTGTAACTTTTCTCCAGCAAACAAGTTCACCCGAAAGGGTTCTTCAGTGTTTTGCCATTGAGTGGGTTTGTTAATGATTTCTCGACGACGTTCAGTGACTTGGCCATCTTCTAGAATCCGAATTTCAACTTCATATATGCCAGATGGTAATACCTTAGTATCAATGGCTTGTAAGCCTGCGTTAATTTGTTGCGAGTTGATCAATTGTCCATTTTGGTAGATTTCTACCACACCTGCACGATTCGGAGTGACATAAATGGGTGTTGCACTGGCATAGGCTTGATCGACCAATAACTGATTAGAGTCACCCAACATCACGCCCATCACAGCTTGTGAGCTGCCGCTATAAATGATGGGCTGACGAACTAAACCTTGGGCATAAGGGGAGAAATACCCGAGTCGATAGAAGTGTCCTTCGTTTTGACGTTCTGTATACAACTGTTGAATAGTCGAGTTGAGTGTCTCTTCATTATTTTGAGTGACTTCACCTTCAAGTAGTGTGGTCCACTGGCCTAAACTTGCTTGGGCTTGCAAATTATAACGGCCTGCGTAATCGCTCTCATTGGATTGACTCCAATTGAGTTGTTGTCGAAATAGCGCGCCGTAGCTTCCCTGTTCAGGCAAGGCATAGTAGTGCGAGCTTGATGGCTGCTTTTCGATATTGGCCGTTAAAATGGATAATTGAGAGTTCTCCAAATTATATTCAATCGCTAATATGCCGCCCTGACAGTCTTTTGGGCACAAACCCAACTTATGTTTTTGGTTTAATTGCGCTATCCATAATTGTTGCTGACGTTCGTCAAGATCGCTTTCGCTCACGTCAATGAGTTTTAATAGTTGCACACTGGTATCGAGTCCTAACACTATTTCACCTTCGCCAAGCAATTTATTATCGATGGTGATTCTTACTGTTAATGGGGCATTAAAAAAATGCTCAGAAAATCCATCGGGCAAGTCTTGATATTGCCTTAGCAGTTTGAGTGAGTCTGATGGCGTATTATTCGCCAAAGAGCAAGAGCTAAAGATTAGCGTTGCGATCAGAATAGTCAGGATTAAAGATGACAAGTGTGTTGCCTCATATCGAAAAAATGAAAAGCATGAGTCGTTAACTTGAAAATTAATAAAGCTCCCTTTGCGGGAGCTTTTTTGAAATTTAACTTAATAAATCTCTATGGTTTTTTAGGTGGTGTTTCAGATTCGAAAATCATATTGACCATGCCTTGGTAGTTACCTGCGACATAGCCGCTTGCTGGGACAGTTGGAATGATCTCTAGTCCAAGGGTTTTACCCGTTTTAGCATTGTCGACATCGACTAATTCTGTCGCAGATGTCTTCAGTTCAATACCGCCCACTTTTACTGTTAGTGCAATATTATCATTGCCACTGGCGATAATGGCTGGGTTTGATAAGTAACCCGTAATAGCACCAATGGTACTTTTCACTTCTAGTTGCTTATTTAATTGATCTAGTTTTTTTGTATGGACGTTATATGCTAACTTTTGCTGGCTGTTGATCCAGTTATCATTGCCTGTTGGTTGCACAAAAAAGTTCTCTGACGGAATTTGTGCAATCACAGTGACTTGATGTTCAATCTTTTCAGCCGCAAAAGAGTTCATGGCCACTAATAAGGCAATTGGGGTCGCCTTCCATATTTTCATAACAGTCTCCTTTTAGGGGTGCATTAGTTACCAATAACTATGCTTTTGGTTTTATCACCTTCAATTAATTGGAAGTGATAGCTTTCGTTACTATTTTTTACCAGTTGTTTTTTTGAACCGGGTAAAATATGCAATTTTGTCGCAGTGGAACACTCTTTGGTTTTTTTGTTACATGATTCAAAAAATCTAAAATAATAGTCGTATTCCCATTATTTTTTATTTCTGCGCTATTTGTGTTTTCTGTTATTTCAGTCGAGTATTTAGGTTCTTCTGGGGTGATAAATAAAAATGCCCCATAACCTGTTAGTATTTGTATTCCGGCAGTGAGTTCTTCACGATTTTTTTCAGTTTTTTGCTCATCAAATCCATCATTGTTTTTTGGCTGCACTGGTACAAAGCGAACTCTAAAGTAACGTTCAGTTTCTTTTTTATCTAAGAATAACAATCTCGTTGCTTGTACTCCCTTGGCTGGAATAATTAAGCGAGACGGGCTAGCTATCAAGGCGCGGTTTTCTGCGTCTTGTTCAGGCACTTCATAGGGTTGGCCATTTTCATCATATTTTATTTCGTTAATCGATATTTTAATAAATGCGGTTGAATCGCCCATGTTCATTATTTTTTTCAAATAAGTGGTTTTATTGCTAGGCATGTAGTCAAATAAGGTGCCTATGCTTATTTCTGCCGCCTCATAAACTTGAGAGCTATAAAAAATAATACCAAACAGTGCTAAATATAATCGCATTATTATTGATTTACCTTGTATTAAGTTACCTTGGTTTCATGTTTATTTGATGTTGCTATGGGTTGATTTTTGATTGGATTAACATTTAGCTGTATTTTATATGGGGGATTTTTGTGCGTTAATAGGATTAGTCCTATAATAAAGTGCAGTGATTTTTTGTTTTTAGGATTTATCTGATAGAAGCGAGTGCCAATTTAGTTAAAATAAATCAGATTATTAATATTCTGTAGGTATCTATGCTGTCAGTTAAGCGTAAAAAAGTGAGTGAAGATATTACAAGCTGCATTATGTCTGATGTGGTTATGCCTTTTTATCAGCCTATTATCGGGATTGATAAAACCGTTATAGGATATGAAGCACTTGCACGCCGTTGGGATGCCAAGCGTCATGCATATACAGGTATTGATTTTTTATTGTTAGATAAAAATGCTGCTTTGCACATTGATATATGGATGTTGAGGTCGATTATCAAAGACTTACCGCGATTAGCCGATCAAGGTGTTGGCATACTGTCCATTAATTTAAATCCTATGCCATACAGTGTGACTTACCAAAATTTATTACAAATGCTGTTGCTTCAAGCAAAAGTGCTGTGCATCAAAATTTGGTTTGAAGTGTTAGAACACACTTTATTAGATGATAAACAGCATGAATTGATTGAAATGTTACGGGCACGAGGAGCCTGCATCGTACTGGATGATTTTGGCACCCAAGAATGTAATTTCTTGCGTATGATGGTATTGCCCTATGATGTCATCAAGTTAGACCGTTCCCTTTTGCTGCAAGCTTGTCGCTCTTCACATTCAATGCGTATGTTGACGAGCTTAGTTGAGTATTTACAGCGATTAGGAATGCAGGTTGTTTGTGAAGGTGTGGAGACTTTGACGCACATTGATGTGGCAACCTTATTGGGATGCGATTATCAACAGGGGTATGCCTATGCTATGCCTGCGCCGATTTCACACTGGGATCGTTAGGGCGAATCACGCATTAGCTGCAAATTAACTGAGGCTGTTTATTTCGTTTTTCGCTTACCGAGTAATCCAATCCAAAATGTCCCTTCCAATAGCATGCCTAAGATGATGAACACCAATGCACTGGTGGCGCTGCCATAGGCATAAGCGCTTAATGCTGCTATTAGTAACAAGCTTAAGCTTATCCATCGTATGACTGGTTTCATTTTCGCTCCGATTAAAAAATACCATTACCTGATGCTAAGTTATCGACTTTAGTCGAGGGCGATTTATTTGCCAATCCCACTTTTTAATGACACAGATAGACTAAAATACCCGCTAAAATTCAATCCTCTTGATTCTAAATGGCGAAATTGAGGGTTATCACTGAAAATGTCATGTTTAAAAATCCTCAGATGATCAAAGCTTAATCTTGTTTCCATCGGTGTTTAAGCTGGTATTAGGTAGACTTTACACATTAGCCACAAAATGATTTAGTGTTTGGCTTATCAGCGATTTAGGTTCTGTTGACGTTGGATTTCAGATCAATTGATGGCCGAACCAGAGTTAACGCTGACACAGTGTGATTCTATATCCAGTGGTAAATTGTGAGGGATTAGCTTGGAATTGCATACAGGCGCAATAGGTCCATCGACTTCTAACTGATTGTCTCATAAGATACAAACTTAGCTGATTTAAATGGAGGGGCCATGAGACTATGGTTGCTAGGATTCATGTTGGTATCTGGTGTCGCAACGGCGGCTCAGAGCATGTATTCGATGTTTGCGGGTGGAGACTATGTACCGCCGTTGAGCGTTATGCAGCAGATTGAAAAAGGGTTCTCCGGTGTGATTGCCGAATTTCATATGGAAGAGCAAGAGGGTGAATTAGTCTATCAATTTGAGTTAATTAATCCTTTAGCAAACTCTATAACGCGGTTTGAATATCGTGCCCGTGATGGTAAGTTACTGAAACAAAAGGCGAGTAAAGTAAGCGCCGATGATCTGGGTGAGGTTGAGGCAACGCGTATGATCGCGGCAAAAGATCAAACCTTTTCAGGTCTAATCGTTAAGGCCACTAAAGATCATAAAGCCTTCTTAACCGAAGCAAAGTTAGACCACGACTTAGGTATCAGTTATTTAGAACTTAAGCTGCTAGACGATACGGGTAAGTTTAAGTTGGCCTTTGATGTCGAAAATTTACGACCGTTACCTTTACTCAAGTGGGATTGAAATATCTAAGTCAATCGAGTGCTCATACGAGTGCTTAAGATTGAGGAGCGCAACATACAGATGAAAATACTTTTAGTTGAAGATGATGCGACGACGATTGATTACATCGTCAAAGGATTTCTTGAGCAGGGCCACAATATCGAAACGGCGAGCGATGGTCATCAAGGCCTGTCACTCGCGACGAGTAGTCAGTACGATCTCGTGATCCTCGACCGCATGTTACCTCAGCTCGATGGCTTAAAATTGCTGGCCGCCTTAAGGGCAACGGGTAATCAAACACCAGTGCTGATTTTATCCGCTTTAGCGCACGTTGATGAGCGAGTAAAAGGCCTGCGCGCGGGCGGCGACGATTATATGACTAAGCCGTTTGCTTTCTCCGAGTTATTAGTTCGCGCTGAAAAACTGATGCACCGTGGGCAATCTGTGCCTGTGACAACTGATCTCGTTGTTGGTGGTTTGAAGATGGAGTTACTGACCCGTAATGTCACTTTAGACGGGCAGGAGTTGATGCTACAGCCAAAAGAGTTCCAGTTACTTAAGTATCTGATGGAACATGCTAATCAAGTTATTAGCCGCACCTTATTGTTCGAAGCAGTGTGGGATTATCACTTCGACCCGCGCACGAACGTCATCGATGTGCATATCGCAAAATTACGCCGTAAATTTGAAGAGTTAGGCCATGGCGAGCTTATCGAAACCGTGAGGGGAGCGGGTTATCGCTTACGACAAAGGCATTAAGCCTTACCAAAGCAGCGCCTGGCGCATCACAATCGTTTTTTCGACCTTAGTGATAGTGATCATCGGGGCGTTGCTATTTGCCCTTTATCGACAGTTGATTATTGAGCAGCAGTATCAAGTGACTCAATATTTAGAGTCAGAGACCCAACGTTATCAGCAACTTGCCCTAACGGTTGATCGCCGTAGTTTTGCCGCTCAAATCCGCGCCGCCGATCCACAAACGGCCCTGATCGCTTGGCGTAATAGCTACGATATGGTCGGTGCCTTGAGCTTTATGCCCGAAGGCATGCCCATGCTGCCGCAAACGCGGGATTTTCCTATCTTAACTGGTGGCCCAGATAAGCTGCATATTCTTACCGGCGGCCTAGTGATGACCCGTTACGGCCCAGTGTTGATTGCGACCCGTACCGATAACTTAGCGACATTAATTGATAAGTTTATCAGTGCCGCTGCAACGGCTGTCATGCTTACCGTAGTGTTGACTTTAGCGCTCGGCTATCTGTTTTCTAAGGCGATTTTACGTCGATTAGTGCAATACAACCGCTTGAGTGAACAGATTGAACGCGGTCACTACGACACCCGCTTACCCTTGAGTTGGCGTCAGGATGAGTTCGATATGTTGGCGCTGCAGTTTAATAATGTGCTGGATATTCTCGAAAATAACCTGATGGCAGTGCGTGGTGCGACCGATAATATCGCCCATGATTTACGTACTCCACTGTCACATATCCGTATTGGTATTGAAGAGTTGGCGAGTAAGCCGAGCAACGAGATTAGCGAAGGTTGCGCCATTTTGACCGAGGAGCTCGATCATTGTTTAGCGACGTTTGATGCCATGTTGTCGCTCACGCGTATCGAAGAAGGTCAGCAGACACTCGATTTGCAGGAGTTAAGCCTAGCGCAACTGTGTACTGACTTATTGGATATGGCCGATGCTGTGGCTGAATCTAACGAGCAAACCTTGAGTTTATCGTTACTGACAGATCATAAGGTTTTTGGTGATAAATACTTATTATTCCAAGCTTTATATAATCTTGTCGATAATGCGATGAAGTATTCTGGCCAAGGTGCGCGGATTGAGATTATTCAGTCAGGCCCACAAATTCAGATCCGTGATAATGGCCCTGGTATTCCAGATGAGAGTAAAGAAAGAGTGTTCGAACGTTTAGTGCGCCTCGACCCTAGCCGGCATTTACAGGGCACTGGTTTAGGATTATCTATGGTCAAAGCGATTCTCTCACGGCACAATGCCAAAATTAATCTCACGGATAATCATCCAGGCTTAGTCGTCACTATTCAGTTTTAAGTCGATGATCCGCATTACAACGTCGAGTACTCCATGTATCGAATCATAGCCGATGAGGCTGATTTTATTGTTATTTCCAAATCAGCCAAAGTGCATTTCCACAGCCAGGATGGGACTGCAGGCGTGGTGGCGCAGGCTGAGCAAGATTTAGGGATTAAGCTTTTTGCTGTTCATCGACTCGATACGCCCACGTCCGGTCTGTTGATTCTGGCTAAGAGCGCGGTCGCCGCTAAGCAATTTACTGAGCTGTTTACCGCCCATAAAGTGCAGAAATATTACCTCGCCCTCGCGAAAGGCAAGCCGAAGAAGAAGCAAGGCTGGGTGATTGGTGACATGGCAAAGTCGCGTCGTAGCATGTTTAAGTTACTGCGGACTAAAGAGAATCCAGCGATTACGCAGTTTTTCTCCTTGAGTGTTGGTGAGGGGTTGCGTTTATATTTGCTTAAACCCCACTCAGGTAAAACCCATCAATTAAGAGTTGCCTTGGCGAGCTTAGGTGTACCCATTTTAGGGGATGATTTATACGGCGGTGAGGCAGCTGATCGGTGTTATCTGCATGCCTATTGTCTGCATTTTCGCTATGGTGATGACGTGACAGGTTGGCATGATTACGCTTATCGGGATTTGCCGACTCAAGGTGAGCATTTTGGCGCTGAAGGTGTCACTGAGGCGCTAGTTTCATGGCGTGAGCCCGATACTTTGGCTTGGCCTGCGAAAGGAGATTAATCTTTGCAGCGTTATGTTGCGAAAGCCTAGCAAGCTTGGCAAATACGGTCTCTGCCCTCAGATTTTGCGCGGTACATAGCTTGGTCTGCTTGAATGAGTAGTTTGTCAGGTTGGCATCCTTGATAAATCGTGGCGTAACCTAAACTGGCATGGATTTTAATCGTAACACCTTGCCAGATAAATGAATTTTCCTTAAGTACTTGATGCAATTTCTCGGCGACGACTCTGGCCGCGGGTGCATCAGTCGCGGGTAAAATCACCAGAAACTCCTCTCCACCATGACGACATAGGGCGTCATTTTCTCGCAATACCGATCCAAACAGTCTCGCCGCCGTCAGCAGGGCGAGATCGCCCGCATCGTGCCCATATTGATCGTTGATATCTTTAAAATGATCAAGATCCAATAAAATCATACTGTAAGGTACTTTATCCCGCAGCCAGCGTTGATGGATATTGTTTAAAAACTTATGCATAGCACGGCGATTCCACAGGCCTGTAAGTTGGTCCCGCTCCGCTAACATGCGGATTTTACTGACAAGCCGAGTCATGGCATTACCTATCATCACGATATTGATCAATAGGGCCAGAAATACATAGAACCAAAGCACAGGTATGGCTTCTTGCGTGTGCATGGCGATAAACATCGAACTTTCTTCGGGAGAGAGTAAGGCGATAAAGATACGAATGATAAAAATACCCACCATGGCGACTAAGGGCATGACCATAGCGATGGCAACTCGATTTCCCGTATCGCGTTTGATGGCAAGATAGTTATCTCGAGTTAACATGGCGAAAATGAGCGCGGCGCAGGCTGAGAATACGATGGCCAAAATGCGTTCGGAGCTGAAATTAGGTGGAACCAAGAGCATCACACCAGCGGTGAGTGCTAAAAGAATAAGATCCGATTTTACGCTGGGCTTGAGTCTAAAAAGCGCCTTTGTTCCCCAACGCGCTAGAATGAAGCCAAATAAAATCGCCATATCCGAGCAGAACCAAAAAAAGTAACTGGAGGCTTCGGTGCGTTGGCTGTTGAGTATGATGCCAAGGAGGACGAACAAGTTCGCCAGAGAAAAGCGCATACTGGCTTGAGTGGCAATTTTTAAAGGTTGTGCAATGAGTCCCCATGCGACGGCAGCCGTGCTAGTAAGCAGGCAAATAAACTTGATGAGTAATAAGGCTTGGGGATCAAATATCATTCTTTTACTTCATATTTTTCTTTAACTATAGATGCTTTTAGGGATTTTCGGTTGGAGTTTGCTGGATATCTTAGTCTACTTTGTACAGATAATGAGTTGAATATCCTTTTTCATTTTAGGGAATGGTAAGGGCCTTCATTTAGGCTGCGGCTGGGATTATTTACGCCTTGCAAACTAAAAGGTTTGCAAATTCTGAGTCTTCCTGCGAAGTTAGATCTTGTTGATTTGCCTACAATCTCCGTTTTGAGGATGTTCTGTTATGGATACAAATAAACTACTTTTAGTCATTATTGCGATTTTATTGCCGCCAGTTGCTGTATTTTTGAAGGCGGGAGCGGGTAAAGATCTGCTAATAAACATAGTGTTATGTTTACTGTTCTGGTTCCCTGGTTTATTACACGCACTCTGGGTCGTGACCAAGGCATAATTTGCTTTCTTCCACACAATAAAAAAGCGCAATGTAATTGCGCTTTTTTATGTTTCAAAATGGGTCTTTCACTTAGAAAGGCAAGGTGTAGCCTATTGTTGCAGTACGTCCCATCCCTTTGAAATAACGATCATTTGTACCCATGGTTTGTGAGTAATAATTGAAATAATCCTTATTAAATAGATTTTGCAAACCTAGGCTCAGGGTGCCAGTGTAAAGCGGCATTGAGAAGGAAGCATCGACTGTCGTGTAACCATCAAACTCTGCATACTTATTGCCCGCCGCGTTTTTAAAATCGCGGTCCATGTAGTAATTGGCTTGAACGCGGGTCGACATTTCATTATCGAAGCTATGGGTCCAGAACAGGTTGATACGGTTTGGCGAAATATTTGCACCATCGAGATCGGTATCGACTTGGCTATCACCATTTGAATCGTATTCCCCCTGCTGGAAGGCGATATTCATGCCGAGATCATCATTGCTGGTAATGTAGGCGGTGACATTGGCTTCAATACCATCGATCACACTCTTTTCGCGCTTCACGTCGTAGAAACCATCACTATTTAAGGCCAAACGTGAGCCAAAATCAGTAGCGGAACGATAGTAAGCTAGCTTGGCGCTTAAGTATTTACCTTGGTAATCGGCGCCGACTTCAACGTTATCTGTGACGATCGGTGTGAGCGCCAGTGAGCCATCTATGCTGGGATTATCGCCGGGGAAGCTTTTACCATCACGCAGAATTCGGCCGATATCCGGCATGCCAAAACCTTGGTTATAGCTGGTATAAACGCGAATGTCAGGAGTGATTTTATAAGAGATACCGACGTTAAATAAGGTTTCATCGAAGGTGGCTGAACCGCCCGCAATTTGCTTATTGCCTGCACCCCATAGGGTTTTGTAGTCATCGACACTTAACTCGGCATGTTCGTAACGAACACCAGTCGATAAGGTTAAATTTTCAATTAAGTCATAATCTAACTGCAAGTAAGGCGCGACGTTGTCATAGGTACTTTCGGGAACCCATGAAAAGCCAGTTTTTACTAAATCTTGCTCAGTGGTATCGCGAAAAAGGTCGACACCGTAGGCCGCATCAATTCCTGATCCAGCAATATCCTTAGCGATCAAGGCGCTTTTTAAACCCCATTTAACCGAAGAGTTACGCGATTGCTCGTAGTACAAGCTTTCGCCTTTACTGCCGATACCGCATTGGATGACTTGATCGCTGTCTTCGAAGGATGGATCGTAGAAGCTATCGAAACAGCCACCGCCATAAACCGCTTTAAAATCTTGATTAAAGAGTTGCAGGCTAAGTTGTTGGCCACCAATATTGGCGTGGGTGTAAGTCAAACTTGTGGTGGTCACTTGGTTGTTGGCGGCTTCCCATGGCTGAGTTTCTTTAACTGCACCTGTGGGGACACCATTGGGCTTGTCACCTGCAACGGGCATCCAATCGCCATTGTTGTCTGCATTGTAATGGTTAACCATTAATTCAAGGCGAGACTCATCGAAGTTATGGCCAAGCTTGATGAAGAAGTCTTTACTCTGACTATCCATCGACTCGCCTTGAGTCGTGTCGACACCCACTACGTTATGATTGGCATCGTAATAGACGCCATTATTGCGGTAGCTAACCGAACCTATCATGTCGATAAATTCTGACTCGCCAGAAAACGCATAGCTAGCACCAAAGCTTAAGCCGTTGGATTTCATTGAATCAGGCACTGTGACATCGAAACTAGCAACCTGTTCGCTGTCGCCTGTAGGCTTTTTAGTGATGTAGTTGATGATGCCGCCTTGGGCACCGAGACCATGCATGGCATTGGCGCCGTGAATGATTTCGATGCGCTCAATCATGGCAGGATCTATGGTTTGTCCCTCTCTACCACCACTGCGAAGTGGGTTCGATTGAGGCACGCCGTCGATCATAATCAATGGCGGACGACCACGCAGGGTTTCACCTGTGTTACTCATCTTCTGGCTGCTCGGTGAAAAGCTAGGCGCTAAGTTACCGATAATCGTCGATAAATCTTTAGTGGTGCGGAACTGTTCTTCTAATTGGGCACGGTCGATGATAGTGACAGTATTGGGGATCGAGCTGGGAGATTTATCCATTCGACTTGCGGTGACAGTGATTTTTTCTATGTCTTTATTTTTGTTGTTTGGACTGTTGTCGGTGGCATCTTGGGCCGCAGCGGATTGGGTTAACGCTGCCAATACGGCTAAAGCAACAAACGAGGTTTTGAATGTCATATAACTTCCTGCTAAGGGCGAATGAGTTTGTTACACCGGCTCCCTTGGCATAGGTTAATATTCCATTAAATTGTATTGCAAATGATAACGATTTTTATTATTTGCGATTTTAGGGGAGGAATTACAGCTTGTCTAGTCACGCCATACAGGAAATTACATGATTTGACGACAGTATGAATAAATTGCGACACAGCACTCGGTATCGAGAGATTTTACCGTAAAGGCCATACATATAATGCGATTTCATGTCGGTAAGGCATTACCTTTTTTGGCATTTGTCTTTGATTTAGGAGATCTATGCTTAGTCGCATGTTTGATTATTTGATTGGGCTACGCGTTTGCCTTAGTGCTTTCGATTGTCTGGCGTGTTGATGGAAGGCTATAATCGCACCCCTTTATACCGTATCTCGCATTGGTACTCTGATGAACCGTAAAAAGAAGATTAATCAAACCTTGAAGAGCAAAGCAAAAAAGGCCAATGCCAAACTGCAATCTAGCAATAAACCTAAATATATTGCGAAGGCAGAGAGAGAAGCATTAGCTGCGGCAGTTGAGCATGAAATCCCATCAAAAACCGCAGAACCTCAGCTTGATATTGGACTGCCAATAAGCTGATTAAAGTAAGTAGTTAAGCCTATAGTGCAGTTAAATACTCGATAGGGTTTTGATAAAAGGCCTTTTTATAACCTTGGGTTGAAGTATCCATCAGCCAAGGTTTAGGCAATAAGCTCAAAATGGAATAGTGCAAATGGGGCGGTTTACCTTGTGCATTGCCCGTATCGCCGACAGTACCCAAAGTGTCACCTTGGTAGGCAATCAATCCCGTGGCTGATTCAATTTGTGCTAAATGGGCAAAGTAATGAATTTGCCATTTCGGACCTAAACCAACCACCACATTTCCTCCTTTGAAGAAGTCACCTCGATACAAGATCAGCATAGGCGTTGGCGCAATCACTGCGGTGTTTTTGGCGGCGAAAATATCTATCCCCTTGTGAACGCCCGATGGACCCCAAGGTTCATACCAAAAGGTTTGGCTGTTCCAATCTTTACTGCTGGCACCTTTTACTGGGATCGCGGGTGACTCAGGGATCAGGTAACCACCAAGTAGCAGTAACGTCAGCGCTAATCCAACATATTTCAATTTCATTTTTTATCCTGCATTAAGTGTTTGCGTACCTTAAGTTTTAATGAAACTCGCTAAATTCCCGCCAACTTTCAGGATATTGTAAGTGCTCGGCTTCTGAAAGTGATAGCCAATAGGGGCGCCAAAAATAGCTGCACCAAAAGTCGATATTACCTTGAAGACTGCCGAGGGTATCGGGATCGATATTAGGAAAGCTTTCCCATGGATTGGGCGGGGCGGATTTGAATCTGATTAATGCTTCTAGCAAGGGTTTGTCATTGGTCACTAAGGTTATGCACACACCCGCAAAATCGTCATATTGGTTCAGTAATACGCAGGTCGCTTGGGTTGGATGTTCGATAAAACCGTTAAAGTTGACCGTTTGCTCGGGCAATGTGTTAAAGCCTGCCTGGCTAAGTAAAGTGTTTAAGGCCTCTTTCCCCTGGTAAGTCAGCAAGCAATGTAATTGATAAGCAAAAATATCTGCTCTGTCCATAGGTACAACGAGTGGATAGGTTTGTATGATTGGCAAGCTGATATTGGGCATCTGGGTTTGATGAAAAACAGTGTGTAACTCAGTTTGTGGCCTAGATTGCTTGAGGCTATCACTATTACGCACAAGGCGTTGTTTAATCCAAGTTAATACTGACATTATTGTTATTTCTCAGTGAACCTTACTGGTGAATGGCGTATTTGCGGATTCTGCTATCGGGGATGCTGTGATTTCCGGGGCCTGCCATCTTAACCAACCTTTTACTCGAGGCGCATCAATATACCAGAGGCCGTTTTGTTGAATTAATGCCAACCGTTCGCGTGATTGGCCAAAGGGGCCGGGATTTTGCTGGGCAATTTCAATACTGCTATCGGTAACTGAGGCAATGATTGCAACGTGACCGTAGGGGTTAAATATCCATGGAGAAAATACGAGTAGATCATCCTGCATAGGTTTGGTCTGACTCGCATTAGTGTATTGCCACATAGCACGTTTTTCATTCCACATGCCATCGCTTAACTTGTTATCAAAAAAGTCTCTAGCATGGCCTAAAGCGTCAGGCATTTTATGCTGGTAGCGTTGGTAAAAGTAGCGCTTAACAAATTCAACACATTGATATTGAATACCTAAGTTATAACCATCTATAGATAGGTTACGTCCTGAATGGGTATTAACTCCTCCGTTATAATAGATATTAACCCCGTTTAGAGTGTCGATGACTTCTCCTACTTGATGGTGGGAATTAAAGTTAATCCGAGTTATCAGACTGTAGGCACAGTATACGAACCCCATCAGTATCGCGAAAAAAGCTAATAGAATGGATAAGCGTCTAATCATCTTTAGTACGGCAAGCTAAAAAGAGTTGTTGAGTAAGATACTTATCTCACTTTCGGGCTGCGTATTTTATGTTCTGAAGAACATGGACGTCTAGGGTGTGGGTTTTATATTGGCACAGGTTAATACTTTTGTGTGATCTAAGGCTATCTAAAACAAAGGCCGCATTAGCGGCCTTTGTTATTTTGGCGGTTAGAGTAAAGCGGTTGCGAGTAGATAACCGACAGCCGATGCTGTCGCTACACCGATAAAGCCTGGAATGATAAAGCTGTGGTTAATAATGAACTTACCTATTTTAGTCGTACCTGAACGGTCAAAGCCGATACAGGCCAGATCACTTGGATAGGTTGGTAGCACGAAATAACCGTAGCTTGCAGGGAGGAAGGCGATTAAGAGTTTTGGATCGACCCCTAAGGCGAGTCCCATAGGTGCGATTGCTGTGAGTGCTGCCGCTTGGCTATTAACAAGCTTAGAGATGAGAAACAGCACTAAGGCATAGGTCCAAGGCTGGCTTTGTACTACATGGGACAGGTTTTCCTGCAGTACATCCATATGGCTGATGAAGAAAGTATCGCTCATCCACGCCACACCAAATACTGAGAAAATTGCCACCATGCCCGCTTTAAAAACGGGACCGTTAGAGATGTTAGTCGGTTTGACTTTACAGGTCATCAGGATAAATGCACCTGCAATTAACATCATCATCTGGATCACTAAGTTCATCGAGAGCAAGGTCGACTTACCTTTAACGTCAAAGGCGGGACGCAATTCACTAAATGAACCTAACAGTACCACAGCAGCGATAGCGGTGAAGAAAATCCCCGTTGCCCAGTAAGCTTCCTTCGGATATTTTTGATTTAACAGGGTTTCGCTTTTGTCATAGATAAAGGCTCTTTGGACTGGGTCTTTTATGCGTTCTTGAAACTCTTCGTCTTTATCTAAATCTTTACCACGACGCAGACTCCAAAGTGCAGCAGCCATGACACCGCAAAGTGATGCTGGCACTGACACCATTAAAATTTCGAGCAGATTGTAAGCGCGGCCTACACCCTGTTGTGATGCCAGAATCGACACCATAGACACTACCGCTACCGACACGGGCGAAGCACAAATCGCCATTTGTGAAGCGACAGATGCCACCGCCATTGGGCGTTCTGGGCGAATATTTTTCTTCAGCGCGATATCGGAAATAATCGGGAACATGGTGTAAACCACATGACCAGTACCGCAAAGGAAGGTCAGCGTCCACGTGGTCAATGGCGCCAGAATCGTGATGTATTGTGGATGACGGCGCAGTAAGCGCTCGGCATACTGCATCATCACATCTAATCCACCCGCGGTTTGCAATACGGCTGCACAGCCAATGACTGCAAGTATGGTTAGCATAACTTGCACTGGCGGTTGTCCCGGCGCTAAACCGAAAACAAAAATCAGTAAAAATAAGCCAATACCGCTGATGAGGCCGAGTCCCATGCCGCCGTAGCGGGTACCTAGCAGTAGGCAGCTAAGCACTACTATAAATTCCATTAAAATCATCCGATTTACCTCTGCGGAACTTACCGCTTAGCTATTAGTTGAGTGATGAGTGTCTTCAGGAACATTCTGCGGAGTAAAAGTGTTTGAAAAATTGCGCTGGCGCATGGTGTAAATAAAAAATGGCATTAGTTTTTTCGGAAATTTGACCTAACGCTAGAAACACGTGGCGATAAGTTGCATTCTGGTTACGAGTTTTACGGATTGGGCTAACGCTTTGAGCTCACTCCGTTTAAAAGAACGATAACAATACTCAAGGATAAGCCCGTGAAACCTGCCACCTTTAATACCGAAGCCTTTGATGATTGGATCCGCAGCCGCTTTGTGGAACTCAATTCCGAGCTAGAACAGCTTTACTACCAACAAACAGATCGGGCCAATGTGCTCGATATCGGCGCAGAAGCTAAGTTGGCGCTGGAGAGCGAAGGGCGAGAGTTGATTAAGACCTTGCTCGATGAGGGGAATACTGATGAAGGTTTCGACAGTGCCTTCGATTTACTCGGCAATGTGGGCTTGTATATGGCGGCCTGTCGGCGCCATGAAATTACCGAGCCCTCGCGGGAAACAACATCGCCATTAGCTGAGGCTTCTGCGCTCGCCATGCATATTGGCGCTTCAATAGGCGTCACTCCGCGCTTTGCCACCGCACATTTAACCACTCACAATCGTGCCCACAATGGCATTTATAAGCGCTTTACCGATTTGCCCGCTGAAAAGTTGTTTGTGGATTACAACACTAAAGGCATTTTGGCCTATAAACGCGCCGCCGATGCGCTATTAAAGATCCAGCCTTTGGGCATTTCCCATCCCATCAGTCACGATTTACTGCGAGTCGCTAAACAGGCCTTGCAGGATGTGATTGAGTCGAATACCCAATTATTTAATCGATTAGATACTGACCGTTTCTTTTACTGTGTTCGCCCTTACTACAAACCTTATCGGGTGGGCTCGGTCATTTATCGTGGCGCCAACGCTGGGGATTTTGCGGGGATTAATGTCATCGATTTAACGCTAGGTCTTTGTTTTGCAAACGAAGCTTCCTACTCGCAAATGCTGGTGGACAAGTTTTTGTACATGATGCCAGAGGATCAACAGATATTGCGTGAGTGCATGCGTCGGCCGAATTTGATGGATGACTTCCTGCAGGCAAAAGACTGCTCAACCCAAGATTGGTATCAAGAAAACTTGCGACTCTTTATCGAAGTCTGCGAATTACATGGCGAGACTGCGATTCAGCATCATAATGAGTTAGTAACTAAATATATTGCTGAGCCTTCGACAAGTATGGAGCAGCAGCATTTAGCTAAAGTTACCGCGAGTGGTCCGCCACTGCATGTGCTACTCGGCTCATTGGAGCGACTCAGAGACAGACGCGCCGCCGCTCAGCGCAGCGATATTCGGACTCGTTATTGTGATATTAAAAAACTAAAAGAGAGTTTGAGATAACACTATGTTTGAAGATTTTAAAAAGGACTTTTACCTAGCAGGTCCAGGATATCTATTAAACCATTCCGTTGGCCGGCCATTAAAATCGACCGAGCAGGTCTTTAAAGAAGCCTTTTTTGCGCCTTGGCAGGAGTCGGGGCGTGAACCTTGGGGCCAGTGGCTGGGTGTGATTGATGATTTTACCTTTGCTTTATCTAAGTTATTTAACGGCCACCAAAAGGATTTTTGCCCTCAGGTCAATCTTTCCAGTGCGCTGACTAAAATTGTCATGTCCCTCGACAGATTGAACCGCGAACACGCCGTTGTGTTAATGAGTGAGATTGATTTTCCCAGCATGGGTTTTGCCCTTAAAAAAGCGCTGCCTGCCAGTTGCGAAGTACGCTTTATTCCTAAAGGGCTCGATATCACCGACCCTAATGTGTGGGATGCGCATATCAGCCGCGATGTGGATCTGGTGTTTGTCAGCCATGCTTACTCGAATACGGGGCAGCAGGCGCCATTAGCCAATATTTTCACTATAGCCCGTGAGCGAGGTTGTTTGAGCTTAGTGGATGTAGCGCAATCGGCGGGGATTATTCCGCTGGATCTTGCGCGCCTACAACCCGATTTTTTAATCGGTTCGAGTGTGAAATGGCTCTGCGGCGGCCCTGGTGCTGCCTATCTTTGGGTTAATCCCGCCATATTGGATAGTTGTCAGCCTAAGGATGTTGGTTGGTTTAGCCACGAGAATCCGTTCGAATTTGATATCCATGATTTTCGTTACCAGCATTCCGCACTGCGCTTTTGGGGAGGGACACCATCAATCGCGCCTTATGCCATTGCCACCCATAGCATTCATTATCTTGCTGGTTTAGGTACCCCGTTGCTGCGTAAATACAATCAGCAATTGATTGATGCTGTGGCGCAAGAGCTCGACCATGAGTTTGTGTCGCCGCGGGATACTGAAAAGCGT
Organism: Shewanella sp. SM32; assembly: GCF_025654235.1. Classification (NCBI taxonomy): domain Bacteria; kingdom Pseudomonadati; phylum Pseudomonadota; class Gammaproteobacteria; order Alteromonadales; family Shewanellaceae; genus Shewanella; species Shewanella sp. SM32. The sequence goes on from NZ_JAKKRO010000007.1 coordinate 52,505, forward strand.
AGCGGCACGCTTATTCTGCAGTTTGGTAAACAGCAGCATCAAATGATGGCGGCATTGGCGAACGCGAATATTAGTGTCGACGCCCGCAGTATGGGGATCCGGATTTCTCCGCATATTTATAACAATATGGCCGATATCAAATTGTTACTTGATGTGATTAAAGCAAATCGCTAACTTAAATGATTTAAAATGGCTTACTAGGCTAGGTTGTACTACGTAATGACAACTAACAAGGCACAACACTCTGGGAGGCAAACCGCGACATGGTCGTTCCCGTATGCCGGCGTTAACTCACCGTCACACAGGCAACTTGAGGTTATTTATTGGATGCGATCATGCTTAAATCTTATAGTCATAGCGGCAGACCATAGGTCGCGGGGTGTGGAGCTTGGGATCGCTGGGCGTGATCGCTAAATCTGCAGGTAGCATAACAGTATCGATGATCAACGCACTGCTCATATCAACGAGTGTCAGCGGGATGGTAAAGAGCAGCAAGGGCGGGGCCGCCAACGCGGAGATAATCATACACTCCTCGCCATTATCAACAGCCGTTTGAACACTAGAGAAAGAGTGGCCCCAAGTTGAATCTTCTCCCATCCTCGACGTTATCGTTGCACATCCCGTGAGAGAACAGCACACGACCAACCAAGTCAACCAACGCATAACCACTCCATTGTTTATATGTGAAAAACTGCATTGCTTCGGTATGATCTACTCACTTGATCAACTGAGAGCGTTAGTGATGTGGAACCAGATCTGGTTTCATTTGACGCCAACCTGTTCTGTTTCAACAGCTTGGCATTCTAACTATATGATTATATCTGTCAATTATTCATCAACAGAAACGAGATACAACCAAGCTCAATAACCTAGTTGTTAACGGCGACTATTGTTTTGGATTGGTATTAATCATGGAGGTTTGTATGCCGTGCCCTCGCAGAACTCAGATGAGTTTTGAACATACTCTTTAAAATCAGTCTCCACTTCCCTCACTGGCCATCTAGCTACTTTTATTACTTTCCTTAAAACTGCTTCAGTAAATATTCGCTTGAGGGTAGGCCGAGAGCATATTATGTTGCTGATTTAAAATGGATGGCTGGATTTACTGCTTAGCGATGACCACGCTACAAGTAGAGTCTACCGAGAGGTAACAGGATGAACAATAAAGCAGCGCCGCAGCTGTCGGCGTCGACAGAGCAAGACACACAACCGTTGAACGACAGCCGGTATGAAGATCTGCCGCGCAGTGAGTACCTGCAATTACCCCAAGAGGAGCAAGACCGGCTCAATAAGCTACGTCAGCAGCGGGTGCGTGAGGCACCCACCCTCTATGAGTGGGATATTAAGGTAGCGACCGTGTATGGCATGGGGTGGCTCGTTGTCATTATTCCCTGCGGGATAATGGTGCTGATTGGCTTGGTGGCGTACTGGTCTGAGTCTGACCAATGGTATGGTTTTTTTTTCATGGCACTGATTTTTGCGCCATTTATCCGCTACCTCTGGTTGGCCGACAAACAGTACCATTATCGGCTCACCACCGAGGGGTTAGTTACCACCTATCATGACGTTATTCCGGATGCCGCCTACGCGGTAGTGCGGGGGCTGGCTTGGTTTGGGGTGGTGGTTTGTATTGTCGGGGTGGCTTTTTTAGGCCCGGCCGCCTTGGTCGGCGCGGGTGGTTTTGCCGTGATGGCATTTTTCTTCACAGGTTTTAAAAATATAGAGACAACTTATGAGAGTCCTATAAAAAATGGGCATCGTCATTTGATTAAGGTAACGCGGAATCGTCCATTTATTGCCTGCCAATCGGATGTACGAACAATGGGCTTACGTGCAAGTATCCGTTTTCATTGCCCATTGGATAAGATGCACATTATCTTGTCATTGCTGATGACGCAGTTACCTGATTCTGAAATCCGTGTATTTAAAAATGAGCGCGTGTTAGATGGCGTACCATTTGCGTCATTTGAGTCAGGCGAACCTGCCCAACTGGCAGATTTTGCCCCTGAGAATACCCATGCCCTCTAACGCTTTCTTTCGCGCCTGTTATTGGCGTGAGATTCGGTGTCATCAGTGGCAGCTTTGCCACTAAGATGCTGGCAGGCCTTATAGCGGCAAGATCGTCAAGGGCGAGAAGACATTAAGTACGAGCTGTGTGGGTAGGTTAACGATGACCGTGCAGTCCGTGGGCACAGCAAAGGAATAGCTATATGAATAAGAGAGCAGCGCCGCAGTTGGCGTCGACAGAGCAAGAGACACAACTGTTGGACGACAGTCGGTATGAAGACCTGCCGCGCAGTGAGTACCTGCAATTACCCCAAGAGGAGCAAGACCGGCTCTACAAGCTGCGTCAGCAGCGGGTGCGTGAGTCGCCCACCCTCTATGAGTGGGATATTCGGGTGGCGACTGTGTATGGCATTGGGTGGATCATGGTCCTTATTCCGTGCGGGATTACGGCTCTAGTTGGGTTGGTGACATACTGGTATGGATTTGAGCAATGGTATTATTTTCTCATCATAGTGATGATTTTTGGGCCATTTATGCGCTACCTCTGGTTGGCCGACAAACAGTACCATTATCGGCTCACCACCGAGGGTTTAGTTACCACCTATCATGATGCTATTCCGGATGCCGCCTACGCGGTAGTGCGGGGGCTGGCTTGGTTTGGGGTGGTGGTTTGTATTGTCGGGGTGGCCTTTTTAGGCCCAGTAGCGCTGATTGGTGCAGGTGGTTTTGCCGTGATGGCATTTTTCTTTACTGGTTTTAAAAATGTAGAAACCACCTCAATAAGTGCTATCAAGCGTGGACATCCCCACATGATAAAAGTGACCCACAAGAGGCCATATATATCGTGTGATACAGACAGGTTTTATTTCGGATATTATTCAAATCTCGACTGTTATTGCCATCCCGAAGATATGCATAAAGTGTTGTCGCTACTGATGAAGCAATTACCGGGGTCGAAACTCTTTTTATTGAAAAATGAACGAATAGTTGGTCTCTCTAAAGTTGGCACCCGTGACGGCGAACCAGTCCAATTGTCAGATTTTGCCCCTGAGAATACCCAGCCCAGTTAACGTTTTTCTTGCGCCTATTATTGGCGCGAGATTCGGTGTCATCAGTGGCAGCTTTGCCACCAAGATGCTGACAGGCCTTTCGCGGCAAGGTCGTCAAGGGCGAGAAGACATTAAGTACAAGCCGTGTGGGTAGGTTAACGACTACCGTGCAGTCCGTGGGTACAGCAAAGGAATAGCTATATGAATAAGAGAGCAGCGCCGCAGCCGTTGGCGTCGACAGAGCAAGAGACACAACCGTTGGACGACAGTCTGTATGAAGACCTGCCGCGCAGTGAGTTCCTGCAATTACCCCAAGAGGAGCAAGACCGGCTCTATCAGTTGCGTCAGCAGCGGGTACGCGAGGCATCGACCCTCTATGAGTGGGATATTCGGGTGGCGACTGTCTATGGCATGGGGTGGCTCGTTGTCATTATTCCCTGCGGTATAATGGTGCTGATTGGCTTGGTGGCGCACTGGTATGAGTCTGACCAATGGTATGGTTTTTTTTTCATGGCACTGATTTTTGCACCATTTATCCGCTACCTCTGGTTGGCCGATAAACAGTACCATTATCGGCTCACCACTGAGGGGTTAGTTACCACCTATCATGACACTATTCCGGATGCAGCCTACGCGGTAGTACGGGGGCTGGCTTGGTTTGGAGTGGTGGTTTGTATTGTCGGGGTGGCCTTTTTAGGCCCAGCAGCGCTGATTGGTGCAGGCGGAATGGCTCTGGGGGCATTTTTCTTTACTGGTTTTAAAAATGTAGAAACCACCTCAATAAGTGCTATCAAGCGTGGACACCCCCACATGATAAAAGTGACCCACAAGAGGCCATATATATCGTGTGATACAGACAGGTTTTATTTCGGATATTATTCAAATCTCGACTGTTATTGCCATCCCGAAGATATGCATAAAGTGTTGTCGCTACTGATGAAGCAATTACCGGGGTCGGAACTCTTTTTATTGAAAAATGAACGAATAGTTGGCCTCTCTAAAGTTGGCACCCGTGACGGCGAACCAGTCCAATTGTCAGATTTTGCCCCTGAGAATACCCAGCCCGGTTAACGTTTTTTCTCGCGCCTATTATTGGCGCGAGATTCGGTGTCCATCAGTGGCAGCATTGCCACCAAGATGTTGACAGGCCTTTAGCGGCAAGGTCGTCAAGGGTGAGAAGACATTAAGTACAAGCCGTGTGGGTAGGTTAACGATGACCATGGAGTACCGTGGGCACAGCAAAGGAATAGCTATATGAATAAGAGGGCAGCGCCGCAGTCGGCGTCGACAGAGCAAGAGACACAACTGTTGGACGACAGTCGGTATGAAGACCTGCCGCGCAGTGAGTACCTGCAATTACCCCAAGAGGAGCAAGACCGGCTCTATCAGTTGCGTCAGCAGCGGGTGCGAGAGGCGCCCACGCTTTATGAGTGGGATCTTAAGGTAGCGACTGTGTATGGCATGGGGTGGATCATGGTCCTTATTCCGTGCGGGATTACGGCTCTAGTTGGGTTGGTGACACGCTGGTATGGATTTGAACAATGGTATTATTTTCTCATCATAGTGATGATTTTTGGGCCATTTATGCGTTATCTCTGGTTGGCCGACAAACAGTACCACTATCGGCTCACCACCGAGGGGTTGGTTACCACCTATCATGACGTTATTCCGGATGCCGCCTACGCGGTAGTGCGGGGGCTGGCTTGGTTTGGGGTAGTGGTTTGCATCGTTGGCGTGGCGTTGTTAGGCCCGGTCGCCTTGGTCGGCGCGGGTGGTTTTGCCGTGATGGCATTTTTCTTCACCGGTTTTAAAAATGTAGAGACAACTTATGAGAGCCCTATAAAAAATGGGCATCGTCATTTGATTAAGGTAACGCGGAATCGTCCATTTATTGCCTGCCAATCGGATATACGAACAATGGGCTTACGTGCAAGTATTCGCCTTCATTGCCCATTGGATAAGATGCATATTATCTTGTCATTGCTGATGACGCAGTTACCTGATTCTGAAATCCGTGTATTTAAAAATGAGCGCGTGTTAGATGGCGTACCATTTGCGTCATTTGAGTCAGGCGAACCTGCCCAACTGGCAGATTTTGCCCCTGACAATAAACAGCCTAGTTGAATAAAGCGTGGACACTTAACAATAATGGCGCGGTAGTTAACTTCCGACTATATAGGTGGTTTTTCTGCTGCATCCATGTTTAGTTTAGATCGTTTTTTAACCATCTATTTCTATTGTTGCTGTTGCCGCGGTGTCTGGCGTGCCTTCTCTGAATGATAAAAGAGTGGTTGGCGATGATGCCTATTTAGAGAACAACGCGATGATTGAATCAGAATAAAAGTTGTATATACCTTCAAAATACAAAAAGCCTCGATAGCGTTGCTATCGAGGCTTTTATATTTTCTGTATCAATTACATAAAGCGAGCTGGTTGTATAGCGCTAGCCATTACAGGCTGTAGTACATTTCAAACTCAAGTGGGTGAGTTGTACGTGCTACGCGCTCAGCTTCTGCTGTTTTCAGTACGATATAAGATTGGATGAAATCTTCACTGAACACGCCGCCTTTAGTCAGGAACTCATGGTCAGCTTGCAGATTTTCAAGGGCGTTTTCTAATGACGTTGCCACTTGTGGGATTTCAGCCGCTTCTTCTGGAGGCAGATCGTATAGATCTTTGTCCATCGCTTCACCTGGGTGGATCTTGTTTTGGATACCGTCAAGGCCTGCCATCAGCAGCGCTGCGAAACCTAAGTATGGGTTTGCATGTGGATCAGGGAAACGTGCTTCGATACGACGGCCTTTAGGGCTTGGTACCACTGGAATACGGATTGATGCAGAGCGGTTACGTGCAGAGTAGGCCAACATAACAGGTGCTTCAAAGTGTGGCACTAAACGCTTGTAAGAGTTAGTGCTTGGGTTAGTGAAAGCGTTCAGCGCGCGAGCGTGCTTGATGATACCACCAATGTAGTACAGCGCCGTTTCACTTAAACCTGCGTATTTGTCGCCAGCGAACAAGTTAACACCGTCTTTCGCCAGAGATTGGTGAACGTGCATGCCGCTACCGTTGTCACCAACGATGGGTTTAGGCATGAAAGTCGCAGTCTTGCCATAAGCGTGTGCCATGTTGTGCACTACGTACTTCAGAATTTGGATTTCATCCGCTTTCTTAGTCAAGGTGTTGAAGCGAGTGGCGATTTCGTTTTGACCTGCAGTCGCCACTTCGTGGTGATGCGCTTCAACCACTTGGCCCATTTCTTCGAGCACTAAACACATAGCGCTACGTAGATCTTGTGATGAGTCAACCGGTGCAACTGGGAAGTAACCGCCTTTAACAAATGGACGGTGACCTGTGTTGCCGCCTTCGTAGCTAGTGCCTGAGTTCCAAGCCGCTTCTTTAGCGTCGATCTTAACGAAACAACCTGACATGTCAGTACCGAAACGGACATCGTCAAATAGGAAGAATTCTGGTTCTGGTCCAATCAATACAGTATCAGCGATACCAGTAGAGATCAGGTAAGCTTCTGCTTTTTTAGCAATTGAACGTGGGTCACGGTCGTAACCTGTCATAGTGCCGGGTTCAAGAATGTCACAACGGATCAGCGCTGTGGTTTCTTCGGTGAAAGGATCCAGTACGAATGTCGTTGGATCTGGCATCAGTACCATGTCTGATTCGTTAATGCCCTTCCAACCTGCGATAGAAGAACCGTCAAACATTTTGCCGTCTTCGAAGAAATCAGCATCTACCTGATGAGAAGGAATAGATACGTGCTGCTCTTTACCTTTAGTGTCGGTAAAACGTAAATCAACGAACTTAACTTCTAATTCTTCAAGTTGCTTTAAAACTGATTCAACTGACATTCTCAAGCCTCCGGTAGGGTAAAGGGATGCCCCTTCTATAATCTTTTAACTCAAGTGATTTATCTTGAGCCAAACTTACGAGCTATATAGCGATATCCATGCCAATAATTTAACTTACTGATTAACATGGTTTAAAATCTTTGCTGCACTTAATTGGATTCGCGTGTGCACCATAATAGTGCTTTTGTCTGTGGCATTTTGGTGCATTACTCCATTTTGGTGCGCACTGAATTGATTCATGCAAACCTTAAGCTGGGATGCACAGCGATAACATGCACCGCTTATATGGCACTGAGATGGCAATAATGCTTTGGCTTTCACTATCTCAGTAAGTACCGCCTCTGTGAAGCTCGCACATACTTGCAGCACTGCACGGGACTATTTACCACCGCATAACCGCCGCATAATTGTCATAAAACCACGCTAGTCTGTCCAACTATGCCACGCATTATCAATCCAATAGTGGTTTATTATCATATTATTAGGAAAGAGTTCGTTCTCATGTGCGAAATGTCTTTGCTGTTCACAGGCCAAGTGAAATCAGTGATGCGTAAAAGGTATCCCGTGACAATGAAGTGAGTCTTAATGCCATCGGGTGTAAACGCCAACATGAACGTTAGATTAAGTGTGCCGCAGAATTTATTGCAGTGTGTTCACGTGGTAATTTCTCTGTGTCTAAGTCGATTTTGCTGATGCTTAAATCGACATTAGCAGTGCTAACATTGAATACGAAAAATAGCAAATTCAGCTGCTTAACTCGGATTTTTCCTATGAATATGGCAATTAAACAGAGCGTTAACTCTGGCTACAGAGGATTTCACTCAGTGGATGATTGGCGGAAATTACCCAAGGATTGGCGGATTGTTTTATAAGTGTTCAAAAATAATCCTGTGCGCCAAGGCCGCTCTGGAGTAGAATGGCACGCTTTTTATTGTGGTAGATCGAGCTAGATCACCATAACGAATTACTGAAATATCCCTATTTTTGTTTGATGGTAAGAGGTTTATCCGTGCTAGAGAATTTACGTAACATCGCCATTATTGCACACGTTGACCATGGCAAAACGACCCTGGTAGACAAGTTGCTGTCACAGTCAGGCACCCTTGCAACCCGAGGAGAAGCCACTGAGCGGGTGATGGACTCCAACGATCTTGAAAAGGAACGTGGGATCACGATTCTGGCAAAGAATACTGCCATCAAGTGGAACGACTACCGTATTAACATCGTTGATACCCCAGGCCACGCCGATTTCGGTGGTGAGGTTGAGCGTGTTCTGTCTATGGTTGACTCAGTATTATTGCTAGTTGATGCCGTTGACGGTCCAATGCCACAAACTCGCTTCGTAACGAAGAAAGCGTTTGCTCAAGGCTTAAAGCCAATCGTTGTTATCAACAAAATTGACCGTCCAGGTGCACGCCCAGATTGGGTTATTGACCAAGTATTCGACCTGTTCGATAACTTAGGTGCAACTGACGAGCAGTTAGATTTCCCGATCGTTTACGCTTCTGCGTTAAACGGTTTTGCAACTTTAGATCCGGATGTAGCGAGCGATGATATGACGCCGCTGTTCCAAACTATCGTTGAAAAAGTATCTTTCCCAGATGCTGACGCCGAAGGCGCGTTCCAGATGCAAATTTCGCAAATCGACTACAACTCATACGTGGGTGTTATCGGTATCGGCCGCATCAAGCGTGGTAGCGTTAAAACTAACCAACAAGTGACTATTATTGGCGCTGATGGCAAAACTCGTAACGGTAAAATGGGCCAAGTATTAGGTTACATGGGTCTAGACCGTACTGAAGTTGAAATTGCTAACGCTGGCGACATCGTTGCTATCACTGGTTTAGGCGAGCTGAAAATTTCTGACACTATCTGTGCCGTTGGTGCAGTAGAAGCTATGCCACCTTTGACTGTTGATGAACCTACTCTGACCATGACTTTCCAAGTTAATACTTCACCTTTTGCAGGTAAAGAAGGTAAGTATGTGACTTCACGTAACATTCTGGAGCGTCTGCAAACAGAATTAGTCCACAACGTGGCACTGCGTGTTGAAGAAACAGAAAGTCCAGATCGCTTCCGTGTATCTGGCCGTGGTGAATTGCATTTATCAATCTTGATTGAAAACATGCGTCGTGAAGGTTACGAGTTAGCCGTATCACGTCCAGAAGTTATTCTGAAAACTATCGACGGTGAACTGTGTGAACCATTTGAAACCTTGACTGTTGACGTTGAAGAAGAAGATCAAGGCACAGTAATCGAGAAATTAGGTACCCGTAAAGCTGAAATGAAAGACATGCAGCTTGATGGTAAAGGTCGTGTACGTATCGACTTCATCATCCCAAGCCGTGGTTTAATCGGTTTCCAAACTGAGTTTATGACTGCGACTTCTGGTACTGGTCTAATTTATCACTCATTCGACCATTACGGTCCACATAAAGGTGGCGATATCGGTCAACGCGCTAACGGCGTATTGATCTCTAACGCAACGGGTAAGGCATTGACCTTCGCACTGTTCGGTCTACAAGATCGCGGTCGTCTCTTTATCGGCCATGCCGCTGAAGTATACGAAGGCCAAGTGGTTGGTATTCACGCTCGCTCAAACGATCTGACAGTTAACTGTTTGAAAGGTAAGCAGCTGACCAACATGCGTGCTTCTGGTACTGACGAAGCCCAAGTGTTGACTACGCCAATCACAATGACACTTGAGCAAGCGCTTGAGTTCATCGATGATGATGAATTAGTTGAAGTAACGCCTAAGAACATTCGTGTTCGTAAGAGACACTTGACTGAAAACGATCGTAAGCGCTTTAACCGCGGTTAATGCCAGCCTGTTAATTCAGGTGACACGCCCTTAAGGTGAGTCAATCGGTTTAAAAAGCCCTGCATAGGAAACTGTGCAGGGCTTTTTGTTGGGATAAATTGAGTAATGGGTATTATTAGTCCTCATCCATCACCCGTATGCAATTGCGCCCTGCGGATTTTGCGCGGTAGAGGGCGGCGTCCGCTTGGCGAACGAGTTCTAAAGCATTTTGTTTGTTAGAGGGTTGCAGATAGGCGACGCCTGCGCTCACTGTTACAATCCCAAGGTCGGTATTTGCATGCGGAATGGCAATGGCAATGGCTTGGATCAGTTGATGGATGTGCTGTGCTATCTCAAGTACGGTTTGATTATCGACATTTGGTAATAGAATGACAAATTCTTCGCCGCCGTAGCGAGCGACTAATTCGCCCGCTCTGCGACCGGACTGGGACAGTGTACTCGCTAATTGTTTAAGGCAATCGTCTCCGGCGAGGTGCCCATAGTGATCGTTAAATTGTTTAAAGTGGTCAATATCGAGCATGATTAGGGCCAGTGAGGAATTGCTCCTTTGTCCCCGACTCCACTCCGTTTGTAACATCATGTCAAATAGGCGGCGATTGCCGATATTGGTTAAACCGTCGGTATTGCTGAGTATTTCAAGTTGCCTATTGGCTTCTGCCAGTTCACTAGTTCGAGCTGTGATCATGGATTCAAGTTCGACGTTACGTTCCTCTAATCGCGCAATCGGGTAAATTTCCCCTTTGTGGGCTAAGCCGTAGGGGATGGATATGCCGCTGTGGACAATCATCCAGTCGTTGTTTTCTCGGTGAAATATCAACACTAGCCGTGCTGTCTCGCGGGAAAGCATAGGATTAGGGATCGGTAAGTGGATATGAAAAAAGGCAGTCACAACCACGAGGTTGTCGGCAAGGTCTTGTAAAGAAAGATCTAACATTTCGATGTGGATTCGCTCAGGCACTTGTGCAAAGTCCTGACGAGTGATTAGCACCCATTCTTCTCTGCTGGTGACAAGCTGATCACTGCTCCCTGCATAGCCGCTAAAGTTATCACTAAAGCGACGAGTTAGCCTGTCATCACGGGAGGCATACATCTCAATATATTCGTCAAATAACGAATGGATCAATTGCTGTCGGTCGGGTCGCATAGGTTAGCTCCGTTGGGGAACATAAAACCATTTTCCTAATATCCGTATAGGAATATTATCTGCGATAAAGTCTAGCTGTTGCCTGATTGTAATCAATTTTATGACGTATATATTAAAAATACTGCAGAGAGCGATGTAAGCCATTATCTGCAGTATGCTTTGGGGATATTATCTAGTGCCCAATTCTATTAATCACTTGGATCAATTCCATGCGGATGTTGTCTGGTGTTTGGCTATGCCAGAAACCTGCTAAGTAAGCGCCCAGCGGTAGGATAAATAATGCGATAAGCACTAATGCGAGCAATCCCTTATGACCTAGCCTGTGGCCGGATTTCAGTCCAAGGCCGAGGGCGGCGGATTTAGGGCAAGCCGCGACACAGCGCATGCAGGCTTGGCACTCGTCACTGCGAACCGTGGTTTTAGTGTGCACTATGATGTTTGCTGGGCAAGCGCGGGTGCACTTGTCGCATTTCATCCCTTTTGCTTCGATAAGGCAGTGCTGGGTATTGCGGCGAATTTTTAATGGGCTTGCAAAGCTTAAGATCCCAAGCATAGCACCATAGGGACACAAGTAACGGCAGAATCCCTGACGACGCCATGCCGCTAAAGCGAGGATCAGCGCAAATACCAGTAGCGTGATTAGGCTGGGTGTTAGGAAGAACAATGCCATCTTCAAGTCGGCAATCTTATGATAATTACCTTCAAGATAATGGGGGATGGATTGTGCTGGCATACCAATGACTATGTAGCAAAGTGCTAGGAGTAATAGATATTTCAACATTCGCAGTGGCCAATCTAGCCAAGCGGGTGGTGTAAGCTCTGATTTAATAAAGCGTTTTCTAAAGGAATACAGGTATTCCCCTGCCAAACCTAATGGGCAAGCCCAACCGCAAAATGCCCGCTTGCAGAGTAAACCTGTGAGTAATACCGCCGCTAGCATGACTGCTGCCGCAGGATGGGTTTGATCCCACAAATTGAGGCTGATAATGGCTTTAAGCTCAATGCCACCCGCAATCGGTAAAAAGGCATCGACTACGTCTGGGCGCATTAGCCAAGGTGTGATTCCTTGCTTAAGCAGTACGGTATTGATTGTGTATTGTATGGCAACCAGCAAGAGCGATAGCGCTAAAACATGTTGAGTCCCTTCACGAAGGGTATTGATTTTAATTTCACCCTTGAGTGCATCAGGCGCAAATTTATGCCCAAGTAGCATCAGTGGTAGTGCAATAAGAAGCCCGAGAGCCAGTGGCCAATAAAGACTCATTGCCACCGCACCGATACTGAGCAACAGAGTGGCGACAGCGCCCCATTTCTGGCCGCTCCAATAGCTGAGGGAGGCGAGATACATGAGTGCCAACATCAGCGTGAGTGATTCGATAAAAGTCATAGTGATGAATACAGCTAATAAGTTACAAGTACAGGCTCTGAGTGGTGAACTGAGGATAAGTTTTTGAGTAATAAGTGAAATTGTGCGTCAGATCTAAGATTCGCGCTATCAATCAATTAAAGCGCGCCATAGCTCACAAAGCTAAGTGTTTTAGTCTTGCACAAATAAAGTATGGCTTGCAGGGACAGCGTGCGAGGTCACACAAAGAATAAAAAGCCCCAGCAATTTATTTTGCTAAGGCTTAGGCGTTCAGTGGGGCATTTGGATTAATTTTTTGATTTTTCGAGTGCTTCGATAAATTTGCTCGATTCGTTAATCGAGGTGTTCATCTCTTTAATCAGGGCCGAAATATCGGCTTGCAGACTCGCAAATTCGCTTTTAATCGCACCAATGGCTTGGGCGTTCAAGTTATGCTTGAGATACAGCATATTGTCTTTCATAGCGGTGAGTATCGGCGGCATTTTCGACTCGGCACGGCGCATACTTTTAATCAATTGTTCATAGGCGCGGCGCGTTTCTTTGAGTTTAGCTTCACTGTTGCGGCGTAGATTAGCTTTACTGATCTCGCTAATTTCATTTTGCCACTCATCGAACAGGGCTTCGGCTACATCTTCGACTTTATTGATGCGGTTGCTGACGTTATCGGCGGCACTTTGAGCCGATTCGTATTCATCTTTGGCTCTGCTATAGGCTTTTTCTAAGTTGCCATCACTGTAATTGAGCAGTGCTTGCATTTCTTCTAGGGCTGAGCTGAACTCTTTTTGAGCATCCTGTTGGGATTTTTTCGCATCTTTAACTCTGTCGACCATAATATCGCGTTTATGGTAACCGACCTTTTCCATTGCGCCGTAGTAGGCACTCTGGCAACCACTAAGCAGGAGACTTGTGGCAATCAGCCCTGAAGCTATCAGTCTTTTCATTGGGTGTTCCGTCGCTGAATGAAATTAATTAATCGGCTTTAAATCGAGCCGCATCGATAATGCTCCACAGATGAAAGATAGCACCTATTACCGCGGGCACAATCAGCCACCAGAGGGCATAACCCACCACTGTGATAATGAAAAATAACAGTGCGGCCATTATTCTGCCTTGCAATAATTGGCCTAGCCCAGGAAAAAATAGGCTAGCAATAGCGGAAATAACGTTACCTGCAGATCCTTGTTGAGACATCAATTCACTCCTTAGACTTGTAAATTAAGTGTTTATTGTACGAAGATAACGAGTCTATACCAACAGAATCAAGAGAAACCCGTGACTAAGAAGATAGAACTGGCACAAATTCGCGCCTTATTCCTCGGGATCTGGCACTTCCTGCTGCATTTGAGACGGCGTTTAGTTGAAGATCAAATCAATATCCGCGCCGGACATTTAGCCTATGTCACACTGTTGTCACTCGTGCCTATGGTGGCGGTGACTATGTCTATGCTGTCAGCTTTTCCGGTATTTAAGGGGATACGTGGACAGATAGAAGGTTTCGTTTATCAGAATTTTTTACCCGCCGCTGGCGATACTGTGCAAGTGTATATCAATGAGTTTGTGGCCAATGCCTCTAAGGGGACTGCGGTCGGGATTGCGGCCTTAGTCGTGGTTGCCATTTTGCTAATTTCCGCCATTGATAAATCGCTCAATAACATTTGGCGTACTAAAGAGAAGCGTTCAGTGGTGGTGGCTTTTTCTATGTATTGGATGGTCATCACTTTGGGCCCGGTATTGGTGGGGGGCAGTTTGGTCGCCACTTCCTACGTGGTGTCACTGAAGGTCTTTGACGGTCAGTTGTCGGGTGTGGTGCCCGTGTTTCTTGAGCGTTTACCTATGCTTTTCTCAGTTGCGGCATTTTTATTGTTGTATATGGTGGTGCCTAATCAAAAAGTGAAGTTTCTACATGCACTATTAGGGGCGATTGTTGCCGCAATATTGTTTGAGTTAGGTAAAAAAGCCTTTGCTTTGTATGTCACTCAGTTTCCGAGTTATGAAGCGATTTATGGTGCTTTAGCCGTGATCCCCATTATCTTTGTCTGGGTGTATTTATCGTGGATGATAGTATTACTCGGCGCGGAAATTACCGCCGCTATGCCTGAGTATTTAGATTATGAGTCGAGCTCAGATGATGACGAAACCGCTCTGAATGCTAAGCCCCTAGAAAATGCCTCCCAAGATAATTCCGCTGCGGTGTTAACTTCGGCTGAGGTGACGGCACTCAAGGCGGTGGCTAAATCTGAATGACCCCATTAGAGGATTATTAATGGCGATGACACTCAATGCCTGAATCCTTCCCATCTTTTATCCGTCGCGACTGGTTTAACGTTGGCAATGGTCAGCAATTGCATCTGGCGCAATACGGTAATCCACAAGGTATCCCACTGCTGTATTTGCACGGCGGTCCGGGAGCGGGTTGTGATATCGGTGATTTAGCTTTATTTAATGGCGATCAATATTGGATTTTGCTTTTAGATCAACGCGGTTCTGGACAATCTTTACCCTTTGGCGATTTAGCCAACAACCATCTCACTGGTTTGATTAGCGATATTGAGGCGATTCGCCTCGCATTGGGTATTGAGCGTTGGTGTTTAGCAGGTGGCTCTTTTGGGGCCACATTAGGCTTAATTTACAGCGGATTATTCCCAGAGCGGGTGATTGCACAGGTACTGTGGGCGTTATTTATTCCATCCAAAGAAGGTCTCGACTGGCTCTATGGCGCTGACGGCGCTGCAAAATTGCAACCTGCTGCTTATCGACTCTTCAATGACATTTTTCCGGTTCAGTTATCGCTGACTGAACTGCTGGATTCGTACCATCAAGGTTTGGCATCGGCAGATGAAAATGTGCGATACCATTTTGCGCGGCGTTGGGTACAGTGGGAGTTGCAGCTTGCGGGGGCGAGGTTAGTGCTACCAAGGCTGTTACCCGAATCCGTATTAGCATTAGCCAATATCGAGTTACACTTTGCTCGACATAATTACTTCAATGCGATGAATGTGTTACAGCGCGTGACGCCTAGAGTGAAGGCGCGTAGTGTGTTATTGCAAGGAATGCAGGATGCAATTTGCCCAGCGACGCTATTACGCGATTTTTTGGCTGGGTTGGAGCATGCTATTACAATTCAATCTGTTGTCGATGGCGGACATATGCTCAATAGTGAGTCTTTGTTTTTGGCGGTTACAGCAGAAATCCATGCTATGTGGTCGTGGATACATCAAAGGGAAATACAATGAAAACATTGTTCATCAGTGCCAGTTTACTCGGATTAACCGCCTGTGCCGCTACGGCGCCCTCGCAAACCAGCGCGATTGACCCAGTGGCGACTCAGGAGGTCGTGAGTGCCCCTGTCGCGCCCAAAGTTGTTGAACTCGGTGGGTTGACCAATGAAACTGCCGCTGATCGCTTGTACCAAGCGTTGATTGACGCAAATTATCTGGCCACCCAAGTTGCGCCGACGAAAGTCGCGGTGCAGTTTGGCAATAACCAATTCTTGCTTGAGCCGAGTATCAATTCAGCGGGTATTGACCGTATTTTAATGAATCGCTTCTATGCTGTGCACCCGCAATTGCAGGCTAGCCAAGAGTTGCCTGCCGTGATTGGCACCTTAAATCAGAAGCTTAATTTTGCCAAGTTTGTGTTGTTGGACCAAGGCGCGGTGATCCAAGTGCAAGGTACAGTGACCTTTGCCGACCGTATTGAAATAGAAGAGTTACGTCGTTTTATGCTGTGGACTAATGGCGGCTTAGCGCAGGTCGTACAATCTTTGCCTGATGGCGTAGAGCAATATATCCGCCCGCTCCCGCTAATGCCGCAAATGGTTCCCGTTAAGCCTTAATCTAAAAGGAAAAGTTGTGATTGCGTTAATTCAAAGAGTGAGTCACGCCAGTGTGGTGGTTGATAACCAAACCTTAGGTGAAATCAACAAAGGCTTGTTGGTTCTGCTCGGTGTCGAGCAAGAAGATACCCGCGAGAAGATGGAAAAGTTGGCGACTAAAGTCATGAGTTATCGCGTTTTTTCCGATGAAAATGGCAAGATGAATCTCAATCTAGAACAAGTCGGTGGGTCTTTATTAGTCGTGTCACAATTTACCTTGGCCGCTGATACAGGCCGAGGCTTGAGGCCGAGTTTTTCAGGGGCGGGTACGCCGGAACAAGCTTTAGGCTTGTATGAAGAGTTTGTCGCATTCTGCCGCGCTAAGGGCGTTCACACAGAAACCGGACAGTTCGGCGCCGATATGCAAGTGTCCTTAGTCAATGATGGCCCAGTGACCTTTAATCTGCAGGTGTAGCTTCTATCGTGATGTTTATCTAGGGGTCTAGGTGATGGGGGCTAGGCATAATCAATGTCGCTTGTACCAAGAGGGAGTATTAAGGGAATGCACATGGATCAATTACTCATTAAATTACGCCAGACTTGGCACAGTACGATCCCCGTTAGCGAGTTTATGCAGATAATGCCACTCGATTACAGCGAGGGAGAATTTCGAGTCACAGCGCCGATGATGCCCAATATTAATCTGCATCAGACCATGTTTGCGGGCAGCATTTATACCTTGATGACCTTAACAGGCTGGGGTGCAGTCTGGCTAAATCAACAGTTGGTGGGCGTGGCGGGTGATATTGTGCTCGCCGATGCCCATATTCGTTATCTTGCTCCTGTGACTTGTGACCCTGTGGTAAAAGTACAATGGCCAGATGTGGATCTCAGCCCGTTACAAAGGGGGCGCAGGGTTAAGGTGAAGCTGGAAGTGCAATTGTATTGTATGGATTCACTGTGTGCGGTTTTTGAAGGCCTGTATGTTAGTACGTCGAAAGTATGAATGCGTCGAAAACAACTTAGTGTATTTGTATGTCGAAGGTGACGTATAACCTTTCTAAAAAATCGAAGCTAATCTCAGATTTTATCCGCTTTATTTCTTTTTTATGGGCTAATACACTAGCGTCATAGAGTTGAGATATTCCATCTGACTCTGAGTCATTTACCTATTTTCGGAGCAGATTATGTCTAAAGTCTTAATTTTAAAATCAAGCATTCTTGGCGGTTATTCACAATCTGCCGTGTTAATTGACCACTTAGCGAGCCACTGGGGAAACCAAGGCGCCGCTATTACAGTACGTGATTTAGGCGGTAAAGACGTACTGCCTATGGTAGACGGTGAAATCGCTTCTGGGTTACGCGGTGGTGCAGAATTATCGGCACGTCAGCAAGAAATGCTCGCCTTATCAGACACCTTAGTCGCTGAATTAAAAGCGAACGATACGATTGTTATCGCTGCACCTATGTACAACTTTACGATTCCGGTTCAACTTAAAAACTGGATCGATTTTGTCGCCCGTGCTGGTGTGACTTTTACTTACACTGAAACGGGTCCAAAAGGATTAGTGGAAGGTAAACGCGCTGTGTTAGTGACGACCCGTGGCGGCGCTCACAAAGATGGCCCAACGGATCATGTTGTACCTTACTTGAAAACGGTTTTAGGCTTTATGGGGATCACCAATGTTGAAGTGGTTTACGCCGAAGCGCTGAACATGGGTCCTGAAGCCCACGACAAAGGCATGGGCGAAGCGAAACACAGTATCGATCAGCTGAAAGCTTAATTGTTCCGTTGATTAGCTGAGTCATTTGATTTAGCTGAATAAATAATGCCAGCCCTTAATAGGCTGGCATTTTTGTATGTGCATTTCAGCTAAGCACGCTTTGCTTAAGTGGCTAGGTTTGAGCAACTAGACTCGAGCGGCTAGGTTTAAGTGGCACGCTAAGCTGTTTATTCGCAAAGGCTGCAGCCTTTGGCGAGGGTGCTTGTCTCAACATAACGCACCTTAGTGCTGGCTTGGTCACGATTACGACTGATGCTAAAGCGTGCAGGGCGTTCAGTTTCAAGCGGCTTTTCAGCAGGGTTAACCTGTGTGGCTTCAAACTGTAACGCTTTGGCATGATTCGTTTTATGCATACACCACCTCGCAGATATCTAAGTCATCACAATATACAGACTGGCCTGATTAGCGCCGCACAACCAAGGCTTAAATTAGCTCGGCTGGCAGCAGACTAAATCTTTAAGCGAACCACCATTTACCACGCAGCTAAAGCCATTGGCCTTGAGAATGTCGCAGCCCTTTTGTGCTCGAATCCCTGCGCCACAGTAGAGCACGAAGGGATGTTGCTTATTGTCGACTTGATGTAACCATTGGTCGAGTGTTGGCAGTGGCACATTAATGGCTTGGGGCAAATGACCTGAGGCAAATTCCTCCGGCGAACGCACATCAATCACCCGTGCGCCTTGTTCAATCAATTGCCAACATTTTTCGCCCGAGTGGCTGCCGGATAACTTAGCCAGTAAAGATTGAAACATAGCATTGCCCCTACCATTAGAAAATTTTAAATAAGTTTATTCTAATGAATTGGTGAGTGCAAGCACTGCAGATTATCGGCAGTGAATGGTTTTTGGCATTGCTGACACTAGACAAATAGTTAGAGGCTAGACACATTAGCTCGTTGGTAGTGAATGATGTCGTGGAATACCACGGCTTGCTCGTTTAGATTGCGATAGCCATGGGGTTTGTCGGCCGCAAATCGTACCGCTTCACCTTGCTTGAGTGTTTGCCACTCGCCATCGACTAGCACTTCCATAGTACCGCTCAAGACAATGACATGCTCAGTGACACCCGTTTCATGGGGCTCAGAAAGGCGCTCATAGTTTGGCAGCAGGGTGAGTTCAAACATCTCAAAACCGAAGCGCTCTTCAAAGGGGAAGAGTGAGGCGACTAGCATGCCGTCGGTGGCGGGTTGTTGGCGTAACTCGTCGGGCTTACGGAATACTGCGCCTTGGCTCTGGGGTGTGGGTTCGAGAAAGGTCGACAGCGAGATATTGAATCCACTGGCTATTTTCCATAGCGTCGCAATGGTTGGGCTTGATTCACCGCGCTCGATTTGTCCTATCATGGCCTTGCTGACGCCCGTCTCTTGAGCGGCTTTATCTAAACTCCATCCTTTTTGGTTGCGAAGTGCTTTAAGCGTGGTGGCGAGATAGCTGTTTATCGTCTGCACAATGGCCCCATCATTTTTATGAAAATTTAGTTTGTACGTTATAACGCACAGGTGTTATCTTGTCCATCTCGTACGTTATAGCGCACAAAAGCTATCTTGTTCATTTGATAAGTGATAGCGCACAGCGTGGTGGCGACAGCAATTGCAGAAAAATGGAGTGGATATGTGGCGAGATGCAGGGAGTTTATCAAAAATATCAGCGGGTTTTATTGCGGTATTAGTGGGTTATAGCAGCTCGGCTGTGATCATCTTTCAAGCGGCGGAGGCTGTGGGGGCGACACCGGCACAGATCAGTTCATGGTTGTGGGCTTTAGGTGTGGGCATGGGCGTGACCAGCATAGGATTATCGCTTTACTACAAGAATCCAATTCTTACAGCTTGGTCAACACCGGGCGCGGCGCTGATGGTGACAAGCTTAGCGGGGTTGAGCGTAAACCAAGCCATAGGCGCTTTTCTGGTGAGTTCGATTTTAATCACTCTTTGCGGGGTGGCGGGCTGGATGGATAAACTTATCCGTATCATGCCGCAGTCGGTGGCTTCCGCCATGTTGGCGGGGATTCTGCTGCAATTTGGCCTAGGGCTATTTCAGGCGATGCAAACCCAGCTGAGTCTAATTTTGATCATGTTGTTGGTGTTTGTCGTCGTTAAGCCTTTTGCGCCGCGTTACATCATCTTGCTGACCTTGCTGGTGGGCATAGGCATGAGTTTTCAATTAGATTTGCTCAAGCTAGATGCGGTTCAGTTGCAACTGGCGATGCCGGTGTGGACTACACCTGAGTTTTCGTTGGCGAGTGTGATTGGCGTAGCATTACCGCTGTTTGTGGTGACTATGGCCTCGCAAAATATGCCGGGCGTTGCTGCGCTGCACGGTAATGGTTACAGGCCACCCATTTCACCTTTGATCACGAGCACAGGGTTAATAGGGGTCATTCTCGCGCCCTTTGGCGGTTTTGCCTTTAACTTATCCGCCATCACAGCGGCGATTTGTATGGGTAAAGAAGCAGATCCGAATCCCGCGACTCGTTACTGGGCGGCGGTGTGGGGCGGGGTATTTTACTTTATCACTGGGTTACTCGGTGCCACTGTGGTTGGTCTGTTTTCCGCTTTCCCGAAGGAATTAGTTCTGGCCATCGCCGGATTAGCCCTGCTCGGCACTATCGCCAATAGCCTGACCGCCGCATTAGCTAAAACCGAAGATCGCGAAGTGGCAGTGATCACTTTTTTGGTCACGGCATCAGGTTTTAGTGTGCTGGGCATCGGCAGCGCATTTTGGGGGCTGTTGCTTGGGTTTATTATCCATTGGTGGAACGGGCACAGAACTGCATCAGTAGTTAAGCGAGCGAATACTTAACTGCAGCAAAGCGCCTTAGAGATGAATTTCAAAGACTAAGGCGCATGTGTTTTAGATTCTCTTCGTCATAAACACGCTATTGGGGTCGAGTTGGTAGCCGTCGAAGGGGCCACAGATTTCAAAACCAAATTTGCAGTAGAGCAGGCGGGCAGGATTGAAGAAGTCCATCGAACCTGTCTCTAGACTCAGGCGTTTGACGCCAGCGCTTATGGCATCGTTAATTAAGTGCTGCAATATCTTAGACGCTATGCCCTGTTGCTTATAGGGCGCGGCGGTGCGCATGGATTTGATCTCCGCATGCTCGGCATCTAACCATTTTAGTGCACCGCAGCCCGCTAAATTGTTGCCATCCCATAGGGTCCAAAAGCGAATATTGGGCTGACGCAGGCCGTCAAGATCTAATGCGTGAACGCTTTCAGGCGGTGAGGTTGCTCGCATATCGTTGAGGTGTTCCGTTAAAAGTGCTGCAATTTCAGGCCCTTTAAGGTCATCTAAGATTATTTTCATGGCTCTTATGGTGGATTTCATGGCAGATCGGGTGCTCCCTATTATTTTGGCTTATCCATAATTGTGTCATCGCGCTTTGTCATCTGTTTGCCAATGCGCCGTGGTAGATAAGCAAATGCTAGGCCACAAACTTTTTATCAAAGCAAAAATCAAAGTCGTGGGGTTTCACCCCACACCCGACCAAAAGGGGAAAAGCGCCTGTTCCCCTTTTGGATATCCCCCGGCGTCCCCAACGGAGTTGAAAGCCCCTTGGGCATTAAGCATCCTTATGCTATCGCGTCAGACGCTCGTCCCTGATTCGACTGACGCTATCTCGGCCTCCATGCCTCGATCACGCAACGAATGCTAATGCCCTGCGGCAACTCCGAGGGGAAAGTGTATTTCTTAGGCTCTGGCGTTATTGGTCAATTTTTTAAGGAATCAAAGTTATGCCTGTCCGATCTTTTATACACCCAGTTCGGAGTTGTATGCAGGGTGGTGGAGGCTAGATACATCCGGCTACTCGATTATATGTCGTTACTCATACGCTTCTTCACACAGCAACAAAATAGCTGAAGCGGTAGCATTAATAGAGTATTGCGCTACATGTTCAGGAACGGATTTATTTTCGTTGCCTGCGCCATGTGAAAAGCTTAATCGGTTGCGTATTGTAGCTATCAATATTAACGGTTGCTCCCAAAACGAATCCAGCTCCGAGTTGGAAATAACTATATTCAATAAAGGGGCGGCAGTTTGTTTTTCTGTGTAGGTGTAACCACGCCTTTTACAAATTACCTTCAATACACTTTCGAATGAACTACAACATTTACTTACACAGTCCTTGTAATCACCTTTTCTAAAGTCTTGTAAAGCAAGCATAAATTCTTCATTAGCATTTAGTAGGTCAGGCTTGCGCAATAACGAAAATGCAGGTTCTATTGCACTACCATGAATTAAGTCTGAATCTTTTCGAATTACTTTGGGGTATTCTCGAATTTGTTTACTGGTTGCAGGGGAACCGTGGAAGTAAGTTTGAACTTCTTCCCATACTGTTTTTGTTAAATAGTAAGGAAGATCATCAACGACTAGAAACTCGTTGATTTGATCAACCAGCTCTTCTTCTCTATTCCTTTCGTTCCAAGTCATAATTTGGAATGTATATTCAATTACGTCTAGCAAGTGCTTATCTTCACAAACCATTATAAAATTTAAGACTTCATCGGCTTGAGACATCCCCCGATATGCATTGTCGATTAATTGATGTTTGCCGTGTAGAAAGCACAGCTTTTTATGCATTTCAGCTAATGCAGTAAATGTATTATCAGAAAAGAACTCTTCCAAAATCATGAAATAACGATTTCGAAAGGTTTTAGCGATAGGTTTTACTTTTTTCTCGTGAGGGTGTTTTCTCTTTGAGAAAACATCGAATATATTTCCTAGCACAGGCATTTCCTAGTCATATAACAGCGCACAATTTCACCATTGGCATTTGGTAAAACAAGTCACTGATTTAAAATTTGATTTCTACAATAGCAAAAATAATTCTGGGTATAAAGTGCGCATGATTTAAGCTCGCTCTATGTCAAATGTTATCGTAACAAGTTGATATTCATTAATAAGATGCTCAACGTTGATTATGTTAGCGATCAGCTATAACTACTTATTTTTGATAGTATTAATGTGACTCTAGCCTTTTAAGCCAGCAGATTACTCTGATGCTTGGAAGGCAAACCATGGTGATTGGCGAGACGACCGTCCGCCCCATGGACGGGGCGGTCGAGCATCCAAGGATGGACTTGCTGCGGGTCGTAGAGCCTGTACCATGGTTGGCCTCACTCTGAATAATATCTATGTTTAACTGCCTCTTCGCCTTCGGTAACTCTCGTTTATCAACTTAGATTCCCTAGGTTTCTTTCACAGCGTCGTGAGTGAATGTCATGGCAAGCCTGTATAGGCGAATATCAGCAAATGCTAAGGCCAATAGCAAATTTTCTTTTAATTTAAAAAGTGATCCAAACGGATATAAAAATGGCCGAGGATAAGCTCGGCCATGATTTACTCGATTAAGCGTAAAACGGGTAGGTTTAGTAGTATTTCTTCAAATAACTCTCGGCGTAGTTTTTGAGTTTTTTGTTTGAGCTCGCGGTTGCCATATTTTCAATCACATCGCGGTAAGCGGTATTCCCTGAACTAGCTAGCGCTTTTGCCATGTTGGCATAGGTATCGATGGCGAGTTTGTCATTGGCCATTAAGCGTGGTGTTTTCAATTCGTTACTGAGTACGGCCAGGATAAAATCATCGTACTGGCGGTCATCTATGATGCGTTTAGCCGCGAGACGCATTAATTCTAAATCATTGCTGCGTAGGGCATTGGCAAAGGCATTATTTTGCTGATTTTGATCGGCAGTATATTGGCTTTTATCCGCAAGAATCGCATTCCATTTTTTATATATTGTTATGTTTTCTAAAGCTTGACCTGCGTATTTTTTGAGTTTTTTAGGATAATCACCATTAACAATCTTGTTGATGGTTTCGCTGTACTTATCATTGCCTGAATAAGCTAAGCCTTTGACTAACCAAGCACTGTAGTCAATGGCATTTTTTTCAGTGGCTTGGGGCAAAGATGCGAGTAGCTTTGCTTCGAGAGCATCAAAAATGGCAGGATCGGATAAACCAGCGATGGTGAGTGATTCAATGGCTTCTTTTTGCTTGAATTGGTTATCACCCTTAAAGATTTCTTGATAGGTTTCAACCGTATATTCCTGAGCCAATAAAGGCGAGCTTAATAAACTGATGCTAAGCAGCATACCTGCAAACAGTGGTTTCATGGTGATGTCCTTATGTGGTTTTTATATGTTGTTATTGGGCCCAGCGTTTAAAAATCAGCGAGGTATTAATGCCGCCAAAGGCGAAATTATTACTCATCACATAATCTGTGTCGATTGGGCGCGGCTCGTTGCGGATATAGTCCAAATCGGCGCATTGTGGGTCGATACTTTCAAGATTGAGTGTCGGCGCAAACCAGCCCGCATTCATCATTTCAATACTCACCCAAGCTTCTAGTGCACCGCATGCGCCTAAGGTGTGGCCCGTGTAGCTTTTAAGGGATGAAATCGGCATGTTAGTGCCAAATACTGCGTGGGTCGCGTGGCTTTCGGCGATGTCACCGCGATCCGTTGCTGTGCCGTGGGCGTTCACATAACCTATGGCGCTAGGCTCAAGCTGGGCATCTTTGAGCGCCAACCTGATAGCGATTTCCATGGTCTGCGCATTCGGTTGGGTGACGTGTTGGCCATCTGAATTCGTGCCAAAACCGACTAACTCAGCGTAAATCTTGGCGCCACGCGCCTTGGCGTGTTCGAGCTCTTCGAGTACCAGCGTACAGGCACCTTCGCCAATCACGAGGCCATCACGGCTCGCATCGAAGGGGCGTGGCGTGAGTTCGGGAGTGCTGTTTTTAGTGCTAGTGGCAAACAGGGTATCGAACACGACGGCCTCAGTGGGGCAGAGTTCTTCACCGCCGCCCGCCAACATTAAGGTTTGATGACCGTATTTGATGGCTTCATAGGCGTAACCTATGCCTTGGCTCCCCGAGGTACAGGCGCTGCTCGTGGTGTGAATTCGGCCCTTTAAGCCGAAAAATACTCCCACATTCACCGCTGTGGTGTGTGCCATCATGCGGATATAACTCGTGGCGGTGACGCCCGACATATCACCGGTTTTCAACATATCGCCAAAGGCGATGATGGCATCGGTACTGCCAGTGGACGAGCCATAGGCGATACCCATTTCACCCGAGGACACGATAGGATCGTCCAATAATCCTGCATCGATTAATGCAAGTTCACTGGCGCGGGTCGCCATGATGGAAACCCGACCCATAGAACGAATTTTCTTGCGCGAATAATGGCTTGGCACTTCAAAGTCGCTAATGGGCGCGGCTAAGCGGGTATTGAGGCCATCGTATTTATCCCATTCACCCATAGCGACAACACAGTTTTTCTGCGCCTTAAGGCTCGCTGCTATCGCCTCCCAATCATGGCCCAGGGCGGTAATGCCGCCAATGCCAGTGACGACCACTCGTTTCCCTAAGCGGGTTTGATTTGTCGCTTCGCTCATTTAGATCATGCCTCCATTGACCGATATCACTTGGCGAGTGATATAGGCGGCATCGTCAGACATTAAAAAGGCGGCTAAGGCGGCGATTTCACTCGGTTTACCCATGCGGCGCATCGGCACTAATTGCTCGACCATATCCTTAGGAATATCGGCCACCATGTCGGTTTCAATCAAGCCGGGAGCGATACAGTTGACGGTGATTTTGCGTTTTGCCAGTTCTAATGACAATGCCTTAGTCGCGCCGATAATACCCGCTTTTGAGGCGCTGTAATTGACTTGGCCACGGTTGCCCGCAATCCCAGAAACTGAGGCTAAGGTGATGATGCGCCCGCCCTTGCGGCCTTGTACCATAGGCATGACGCAGGGGTGGATGACATTATAAAAACCGTCCAAGTTAGTGTGGATCACGCTGTCCCACTCGCTTTCTGTCATAGCGGGAAAGGCGGTGTCGCGGTTGATGCCAGCATTGAGGATCACGCCATAATAGGCACCATTGGCCTCGATATCGGTTTCAATGGCGGCTCTGACGGTTGCGCGGTCGGCGACATCAAATTTCAGCAGGTTCGCATTCACTCCAAGCGCGCGGATTTGCGCGGCAGTGTCATCGGCAGCCGCTTGGTTACTGTGGTAATGCAGGGCGATATCGAAACCCGCAGCGGCGAGTTTTAGGGCGATGGCTTTACCAATACCACGGCTCGAACCGGTAACTAATACTCTGTTATTCATCTGTTTTCTCCACCCCATTTTATCGTTATGTGTCGGTATGGGGTTTCATGTATTTATGGTAAAAAGGTCGATTGTTAAGGCGCTTTAATGCTTTTTATCTACATCATTGCTTTAGTGCCCAAGACTTCTATTTGCCGCGTCTTGATTGCCTGCAAGGTAGGCTTGTGTGTCCTGAGGCTGGAACACATTCACATTGGCTTGGGCCACTAAGCTCTTTTCTAGGTTAGAGCCGGCTTCGGGCAGCAGATAAATTTGGCAATCGAATACCGCTAATCCCGACTCCTCTTGATAGAGGCGGCTGACTTGGGTGCGATAGGTGCGCCCGAGCTCATATTGCTTTGCATACAAGGTTAATTTGCGCGAACCCAATAGAAACCCGACGCGGATTTTATCATTGCGAAGCTTTGCCTCAACCCCAGCAAGGGCGGCAATACTTTGGGCCATATATTCGATACCCACATAATTGGGTACGGCTTGATATTTATCATCGAAATAAGGGCTCTGCGCCGTGATAGTGACTTCGGTCTCTAGGTTATCGCGCCGATAGCCAATGATTTTATCGAGCAAAATCATCGGTGCCCTATGGGGAATAAAATCGGCAATATCCTGTTCGGCAAAGGGTTGGTTAATCTTAAGTAACTGCATGGTACTAGGCCTCGTTACGGCAGAAAATTAGGCTGGCATTACTGCCGCCAAAGGCGAAGGAATTGCTCATCACATAATTAAGCGCGCCCTTAGCAGCGACTTGATGGCGCTCGACCAAGGCAATGGGCGGATCCTGTGGATCGACTTGTCCGTCCCATTGATGGGGCGGCAGGGCTTGGCGGTGATTATGTGCTGAAAGTAATAAATAACAGAAGGCGGCTTCAATGGCGCCAGCGGCACCTAAGGTATGGCCGACTAAGGGCTTGGTCGAGCTACAAGGGGGCGTGTTCACGCCAAACACCTCAACCACGGCGCGGCTTTCCATCGCATCATTTTTAGGCGTGGCTGTACCGTGTAAGTTTATGTAACCAATGTCTTTTGTTGCAATGTGTGCATCTTGCAACGCCGCGTGCATAGCAGCGATAGCGCCTGCGCCTTCGGGGTGTGGCGCCGACATATGGTGCGCATCGCTCGACTCGCCAATACCCGCTAGCATGACCTCTGACTCGCCCAACGTTAGGACGAAAAGCGCCGCGCCTTCGCCGATATTGATGCCATCACGGTTGATACTAAAAGGATTGCAGTGGCCTTTCGAGACAGATTCTAAGGCATTAAAACCATTGACTGTGAGTTGGCATAAACTGTCGACACCGCCGACAATCACCATATCGCAGAGGTTAGCCTGTAATAGGCGTTTGGCACTGGCAAACACTTTAGCGCTGGATGAGCAGGCGGTTGAAATTGTGTAGCAAGGACCATCGAGCTCAAAATACTGGCGTAAAAAGTCGCTGGTGCTGCCGAGCTCCTGCTGGAAATAGTGGTAATCCGCGGGAAAGTATCCGTGTTGATTTCGATACGCAAGTGCCGCTTCGCCTTTAGATATGCCTGACGTGCTCGTGCCTAGTACTACACCAATACGGGCATGACCAAAATCCCGTTTCGCTTGTTCAACTGTGGTCGCAATTTGCAGTGCGGCGCACAGCAGTAATTGGTTGTTACGGCAATCGAACTGAATGAGTTTTTCGGGAATGGTTGGTAGTGCTGCCGTCACGGGGGCAACTAAGGTTGGGTGCTCGAACAGGAGAGTGTCACTGCGCAGCATCGCACTGGTATCACCGGCGATCAGGCGGTCTAAAACCTGCTGGGGATCTTGCCCTAGCGGGGTACACAATCCAATCTGTGTAATAGCTACTCTGTTCATCATTGTGTGTCTTTTTACCATGGCACAGTTAAGTGCGGATGCTAACAGATTAAATCGGTTCGATTTCTAGCTCAAATTTAGCTTGTGGCATAGTTAAGCTGATGTGGGCTTGCCAAAGAGCATCGTCGATATTTTGCTGATAACGGATTTGCACCACATGGGTTTGCTGGCCGCTTTTACTGATCAAGGTATCTTGGCTATAGATCTGGCGACAGGGGATTGTATTCACTCGGGTGCCTATAAGCGTATCGCCCTGATTTCCCCCAACCGTATCGCAAAGGCCTGTGACTAAATGACCACCTTCTAAATGGGCGCGAATACTCTGCTCAGGCCAATAGATCAGTTGCATCATCGCCATTAAATACTCAGCTTTAAAATTGTCCCCTAGCAGCACGCTTTGTTCACTGCTGAGTGTATTACCATCATAAACTAAGGTAAACAAAGCCTGTCCGAGTGGCGCTAAGCCAACGAGCGTCATGCGCTCATCCTCTAACTCTAATTGAGTGAGCAGCTCGTGGGACTTATCACCCACTTTAATGCTGACCTTTTGGCTAAAGGACTGGGGTGAGGATACGCCCGTTTTGCTCTCGGTTTGCTGGCTGCTAATGTCGGCGGGTTTGGCCGTCGGCTTAGTCAGAGGCTTATCGGCTGCGGGGGCAAAATCGTGGGGCAGTGGCGCCAAGCAATAACGCATGTCTTTAGCGAGGCCGATACAGGTTTGCCTGAACAGCAATTCGCTACATCCCGTCAGCCCCAGACTGATGATCAGTAGCGCGGGGAACACTCGCCATTTCGCGTCAAAGTTAAGCGACATGCGGTTACGCCTCTGCAAATTCAGGAATGGCAACTTGGTTTTGGCACAATTCGACCACCATATTCAGGCGGCGCTCCGAGTCTTTAACGAAGGGATTATTGAGGTCCCAAGCGTAGCCCGCCAGAATCGAGCAAATCATTTGCTTGATGCGTGGATTCGGTTCTTTATAGAAGATCACATCCTGAAAGCGGCCATCATACCAAGCTTGCACATAGGTGCGGAAGGTATTCACCCCCTGCATTAAAGGTGCTGAGTAATCGGCTTGCCAGTCAACCGTTTCGCCATTGAGTTGTTTCGTCACACATTTTGCCGCCATCGATGCCGATTGCATGGCGATAGTGACGCCGGAGGAAAATACCGGATCAAGGAACTCGCCGGCATTACCCAGTAGGGCGAACTTGTCGGTCGCAAGGCGTGACACATTGGCTGAATAGCCCTTGAGCGTGGCGCATTCTTGCACCACCTTAGCGTTTGCCAGTAGGGCTTTTAGTCCTGGTTCTTCATTGACTATGCTCATCAATTGTTGCTCAAGCGAACCTTGTAAACGCGCAAGTAATTGCGGTTCTGCCACTACGCCGAGTGAACAACGGCCATTGCTAAAGGGAATGAGCCAATACCAAATGTCTTTATACTCAGGGTGGACGCTGATTAAAATCTTATTACGATCGAAACTGGGATCGCTGATGTTATCTTCCACATGGGTGAAGATGGCGCTGCGCTGTGGCAGACAAGACGGACTTTCTAAGTCGAGTAAGCGTGGCAACACACGGCCAAAACCACTGGCATCAAGCACATATTGGGCGCTGATTTGATAAAGCTCGCCCTGTTCATTGCGCACCATTAAGCATGGATTCTCGGTTAAATCTATCGCCTCGACGGTTTCGCCGTAGCGGATGTCGACCCCTTGGCTTTGGGCGGTATCGGCTAACAGTTTATCAAAACTGGCGCGCTGCACTTGGAATGTGGTGCCCGGCCCTGGGGTAAATTTATCGGTAAAATCGAAGGTGGTGTAAGTGCCATTGCGACGAAAGGCGGCGCCATTTTT
The DNA here is from genome assembly GCF_025654235.1 of Shewanella sp. SM32. NCBI lineage: Bacteria > Pseudomonadati > Pseudomonadota > Gammaproteobacteria > Alteromonadales > Shewanellaceae > Shewanella > Shewanella sp. SM32. The sequence goes on from NZ_JAKKRO010000007.1 coordinate 82,184, forward strand.
ATGTTGGAATCCGGCGGCATTGAGCGCATCTAACATGCCGGCTTCTTCGATAAACTGCATGCAGCAGGGCAGTAAACTTTCACCGATGGAGAAACGGGGGAAATGTTGTTTTTCTAACACAAGCACGCGCTTGCCTTGTTGGTGTAGCAAGCTGGCGGCAATGGCGCCTGAAGGTCCTGCGCCGATAATAGCTACATCGACGGCAAGTGAATTTGGCATAGCCGATAAATCGTGAGCGGGTGTTGGCATGTAAAGTACGTTCCTTGTCGTTATCAGGACTTTTTAGTCGTTAAAATCAGTGGCGAAAGTAAAAAGGTTAAACCTATACCTAGTGACAGGGTTAAACCAAAATAATGAATCGCTTGGGTCTGGCTAAAGGCGAGTAAACCAAAGGCTAATAGGGTCGAGCAGGCGGACATAAATACCGCCATCATCACTGCCTTGCCGTGGTTTTGAGCAGAGGCAAAGAACAAGCTGTAGTCTATCCCAATCCCGAAAACTAAAATGAGCGCGAGTGCATGGAACAGACTCAGCGGCGAGCCCGTTAAGCCTAAGGTTGCAAGCGTTAGCAAGGCCGCAAGGGCTGGAACGGCAACGACAACCGCGGCTTTTTTAATGCCAAAATTCAGGCTAAACAACAAGAGTGCGATACCGAGTGCGAGCGCTAACAGCTTTAGAGTTAACAGTCGGTAATGGCCCATGACGGCGGAGATATCCGCGACTTTATCGGTAAGTTGTACGCTTTGAACATTGGCAAAGCGCGCCTTGAGCGCGTCGATCTGCTGAATGCCGCCAAGCAAGACGATTGCGCCATGATCCGTGCCATGCTCAGCATCATAAGCGGTGGCCTTGTCATTCGGCGCAAGCCACAGTGGCGCGAGTTGCCTGCCTGCCTCTAGCGTAAAGAAATCTGCTGGCGTGATGTAATCTGTTTTCGCGGCCAAATAGGCGGCTTGTAGCTCTGGCTTTAAGTTCTCATCCAACCCAAGGCTTGTGAGCACTTGCTCTAACTGAGTTTGATAGATATCACCCTGTAAGCGATAAGCCGTGTCTTGCCTTTGATGGCTGGGAAGATACCGGCTGAGGCTGACGTAGTTGCCTAACTCTTGGTTCGCAATAGCGGCATCGAGCTGTGGCGACACTCGCTCAAGCTGTTGTAGTAGTGCTTCTTCACTCGCGGCGCGTACCAGTAAGAATTGATTATCTGTGCCGCCGCTGAGTAGCTGCCTGAGCTTATTTTCAGGTTCAGTCACGCTCGCAGGGCTTTGCTGCAAATGGCGAATATCGTCATCGACGGTTAACTTGGTTACGCCAACCAGACACCACATCACTATCACTAAAGCAAACATGCTCATGCCTAAAGGTGAGGTCAATCGGTTGGATAACTGAGTGAGGTTGGCAAGGTACTTCCCCGCTAACGCTAATGGGCGGGAGCCCGATGGCAAACGACTTCCCGCTAACAGTGGGTAGGCGAGAATGAGGGTGAGATAAGCCCCGAGCAGCCCCGCGGCGCAGAAAATCGCCACTTGCTGCATTCCTGGAAACGGCGCTAAACCTATGCCCACATAAGCTAAGGCACTGGTGATAAAGGCAAGCGTCACAGTGGGGAAGATATACGCGACCGTCGCCTTTGCGTTGCGCTCGGTATCGCTTAAGCGCTCGCAGTAAAAATGAAAGCTGTAGTCGATGGCAATGCCAATCAAGCTAGTACCAAACACTAAGGTGAGTAAATGCAGCTCGCCAAACACGCTTAAGGTAAAAGTTACGGCCAGCAACAGTCCGCTGGAAATGGTAACGATTGCCAACAGTAGTGGCATCACAGAGCGAAACGCCAGCCAGACTAAAGCTATTACCCCAAGTAAGGATGCAAGACCGAGAATCGAGATTTCACTCTTAGCCGTTTGGGTCGCCGCAATCGCGTGAAACAGGGCACCAGCCTTAAGCAGGGTAATATCGGGATAGCTTTGTTTAACCGCATCCAATCCTAGGGTTAATGCCGTCATCTGCGCCAATTGCGCATTGGGATTAAAGGCACTTTCTTGGCCCTTTGCCATAACAACCGCAGCGACATTATCGCCTTGATTAGCCAGCAGAATACCTTGGCTGGCTCTGACTTTTGAACTCGGCGCGAGGGCGAGTAAATTGGCGGGGAATAACAGCAGCGGATCTTGGGCAAGCAAGTTGCTATTGGCGTAACTAAAGGCGTTGTAAAGCTGCGCTGTGGCCGCTTCAATCAGATTTCCAATGTCTTTCGTTGCTAACGCCTCAGCTTGTGGCGCTGTCAGTAATTTAAATCTGTGGGGGAAATAGTATTGCCCCAAGGCTTCACCGAGCTGCATATCGGCGCTGCGAATATCTGTAAGTGCAGCATTTTTGCCAGTAGCAACAAGGGCAGTTTCAAGCTTTTGCATCAACAGCTTAGCCGCAGCGATTGCCGTGGTTTCATCCTTGGCGACGAGCGCAATATAGACTTGATCGGCGAGCGTCGCTTCAACTTGGTTAAGGGCGCGCTCTGTGAGTTTGTCCTGCTGTAAATGGGGCAGCATGGCGAGAATATCGCTCTGCACCCTTGCGCCGTTTTGCCAGAGTTGCAGCGTCCATAGACTGGCTGACAGCATCAATAGCAACCAAATGGCAAGGCGCCATTTAGGGGATGATTGTATTAGCGCTTGATTGGCGCGCGCGGTGAAATTAGCGGCCATGGTTAAGGTTTATTCGCCTCTATCGCCACAGCATACTGCGTCAATTCGGTTTCGCTGAGTTTACCTTGGGAAAGCGCACTAAAGTCGATGCGGGTCATATCCTGTGGGCTCACACTCGGCGCTGCGCTCAGCAGCACTAAGGATTGCAACACATCGCTCCCCTCTAACACCATATTGGCGATGGCTTTTTTCATTAAGGGATCTTTGGGCGTTAGCCCTAATTGCCATTGACCGTCTGTGTTCAACCTCTCTGGGCTTAACTTTTCTGTGTTTAACTTGTCTGTGATGAGAAAGTGCAGCTCGAAGTTTTCACTTAAACCGGAAATATCACCGCCGAGCATAGCGCGCACTAGGCTGGGTAATAAATCGCCCATAGCGGCGGCGCTCGCCGAGGCATCGGCCTTGCTGACTTGGACTCGACCTTGGCTATCGCGCTGAATCAGTTGCTTATCTTTTAAAATCAGCAGGGATTCGAAGGGCTTTATCTGTTGCCATATCAGCCCTTGGGTCTGATCGAAGATAAACTGGCCTTGGCTGATTAACGGCTTTTTGAGCACCTTTAGTTGCCGAGATTGCACATACTGACCTCTCACCGTTTCGCCCAAGTTAAGTTTTTGGCTTAAGGCGACAAGCTGCGCTTTATCCGCAGGTTGGTTGAATAGTTGCTGGTAATTGTTGGCAGAAACTGCCGTTGTCGATGTGTCAGCCTTGCACTGTGCCGATATCCATACGCTGCAAAAACACAGGATAAGCATAAGCTTGATGTGTGTTAGCGCGGCATTCATTGGTTTTCAACCTTAGCGAGCAGGGTGGCTATTTTGTTACGGAACACCTCTGGGGTGACAAAGCACAATTCTTGGGTGCTCATGTCGACTGCTGCCTGAATGGTATAACCCTTAGTGATGCGCGCACCGGTTTCGACATCGCGAATTTGATAATTGATCTTTAAGCGGTTTTCCCACTCAACTAACTCGGCACGCACTGTGATTTTTTGCTCGAAGGTGCTGGCTTTGACGTACTTAATCTGCAAATCGATAATAGGCCATGCATAGTTAGATGCTTGCATTTGGCGGTAGTTATAGCCCAGCTCATCGAGCAGTTTGCAGCGAGCAACCTCGAAATAACGCAGGTAATTGCCATGCCAAGTGATCCCCATGGAATCCACATCGTGGAAGGGAATTTGCATTTCCATATCGATAGTGAGCAATGATTTCATCGGCACACTTCCCATTCGCCTGCTTGGATTTTAGCTATGGTTTGGCGCAGCACGGCTTCAAGCGGCCTATCTTCGATTAAGGTCTCAAAATCGGCGCGCACTTGAGCGAGGGTTTTCGCCAATGATGGCGTGAGCGAGGCTTCGTTCAGCTCATTTTGTGCGATACGCAGGCCAATACCTTGGGTCATGGCGAGCAGGGCTGCCGCAGCGACTTGTTCGGTCAATTGCAGCACGCGCATACAGTCGCGGGCGGCGATAGTGCCCATGCTCACCTTGTCTTGGTTGTGGCATTCGGTCGAGCGTGAGAACACGCTGGCGGGCATAGTGTGCTTGAGCGCTTCTGCTGTCCACGCCGATACCCCAATTTGCACCGCTTTAAAGCCATGATTAATTGCGCGGCGCGGGCCGGTTGAGCCGGATAAGTTAGCGGGTAAGCCATTATTAAACTTAGGGTCCATTACCAGTGCCATTTGGCGATCGATAAGATCGGCTAAGTTAGCCACAGTATTTTTCAGCGAATCCATCGCAAAGGCGATATGGCCGCCGTAAAAATGGCCACCGTGGAGAATATGCTCGCCTTCGCCGTCGACAATCGGGTTGTCGTTGGCGCTGTTGACTTCGGTTTCGATAAACTGACGCATAAACGGCAGCGCATCCTGCAACACGCCGATAATGTGCGGCGCGCAGCGGATGGAATATCTGTCCTGCAGCCTGTCAGAATTACGTGGATGTTCGTGGTGATTTAAATCTTCCCGTATCCAAGTGGCGATTTGGTTTTGTCCCGGATGCGGTTTGGCGGCAAATAAGATTTCATCAAAATGGTTCGAGTTGCCTTTTAACGTTAACGAAGCCATAGCGGTAATGCGGCTACTTAAGCGGGCAAGATATTGGGCGCGATCGAAGGCTAAACAGGCCAAGGCCGTCATCACAGCCGTGCCGTTCATCAGGGCTAAGCCTTCTTTTGGGCGCAGTACATGAGGGATGATGTTGAGCTTAGCGTAGACATCTTGAGTCGCTTGGCGTTCACCTTGGTAGATTACTTCGCGCTCACCGACTAACACGGCGGCTAAATACGACAGCGGCGTTAAATCACCACTGGCACCGACCGAACCTTCCTCTGGGATTACAGGGACTATGTTGAGATTGAGCAAAGTTTCGATGCGCTTTAATAGCTCATAGGTCACGCCAGATTTGCCAATGGCTAAGGAGTTTAAACGGCAAGCCATCACAGCGCGGGCCTGCATTATGCTTAAGGTCTCGCCTAAACCGCAGCCGTGGAAGCGGGTTAAATGCAGTGGCAATTCGTGGACCAGATCTAAGCTCACATTGACTGTGCAAGAGTCGCCATAACCAGTTGTTACACCATAAACCACGCCTTCTTCGTGCAGCAGGCTATCGATAAAGCGCGCACCTTTTTGAATATATTCTTGATAATCCGCATCATCACAGAGCTTGACTGGTGCGCCCTTGGCGACGGCAACCACTTGTTCTAAGGTAAGAAATTGACGGCCGAACTCAACAGTCTTTAAGTCTGATTGATTCTTTGAGTCGGCGGCTTGGGTGTGGCTCATGAATGACTAGTCCTGTCTGTCTTATGATCCTGCTCTGGGATCTGCGGTGATGTTGACTCTGCTGTTACAGCATCGGCTTGTACTGAATTGGTTGATGCGCGTTCTAATTCGCTGTCTTTACGCCAAAAATCGAAGAAGTTAAACCATTGCAAAGGCTCGCGTCTGGCAAAGTATTCTAAGCGTTCGCTGTAGCGATTTACTGCCTGCTGTAATCTGTCCATTCTGCCCGCCCTTGGGCCTTTAAGTGTTTCGGCGAAGTGCTCTAAATACACCCGATAACGGCCCTGTTCCCGTAGGCAAAACATTAAAAACACGGGGCAATCGAGTAAGCCAGCCAAAATAAACGGCCCTTGGGGAAACGCGGCATCTTGACCCATAAACGGCGCGTACATGACGCGACCTTGGGTATTCGGCGAGGTTCTATCGCCCGCGATCACCACCAGTTCACCGGCTTCTATTTTTTGCTGCAACAGCATAGACGTCGCGGGGTTAAGCTCGGTCACTTGAATAAGATTAAGCGTGCTATCTGGATTTAACTGTTTGAGTACCTTATTGAAATTTTCCGCATGGCTCGTTAACACCATGACATTCACTTTGACTTTGCGCTGGTGGATTGAAATGGCGCGGCAAAGTTCTAAATTGCCAAGGTGAGACACCAATAACACGGCGCCTTTACCGCTTTCGAGTTGGTCGGCCAGCACTTGGCGATCGGGGAAATCCACTTGGCTCAATTGGATGCGATCGCACCAGGCATCGATTCTATCGAGTGCGGCATTGCCAAAGGCTAAAAAGTGATTCAGGCTATCGCGCCAGCCTATGGGCTGATTGAGCTTAGGATGTTGCGGCTCAAGTACTTGTACGCGGCGCAGGAAGTCTAACGAGGCGTTACGGGTGACTTTGCCCGTGAGAAAGAAATAGCAAATCACAGGATACATAATGGCGCGGCACAACCAATGGCCGCCAATACGATAGTTCTCGGCTAACAGTTTGATGCCCCAGTAACTGCCGCGCTCCTTCATGCCCGACCAATGGGTGGCTGAAGTTGATGATGTTGCTGAAGTCGATTGTGTTGCTGACGAGCAATGGGAGTTTTGCGCGGCTTGTTGCTGTGATTTACGCTTCAATAGCCAAGGCAGGCGTTTGAGCATGCCGAAAAATAACTTGGTATGCAGTTTAGTGATGCGCACATTGTCGGCCACACCTTGAAAGTGACTAACACCACCTTCGGGATAAATCACCTTAGTCGGCTGGAATAAAATTTCCACCCCTTGCCAGTAGAGTTTGACGAGGATTTCAATATCAAAATCCATTCGCTCCGTTAAGGCTTGCTGGCGCAGTAATCGCTCAGTAGCGGCCAGCGGATAAACGCGAAAGCCACACATAGAATCTTGAATATCAAAGCTTAAGGTTTCGACCCACACCCAAAAATGGGTGATATAACGGCCATAAAGCCTGCCCTTAGGCACGGATTCATCGTACTCGGGTTTGCCTGAAATCAGCGCATCGGGTTTAGCCTGCGCCCTTGCTACCATAGCTGGAATATCGGCCAGATTGTGTTGACCATCGGCATCGACCTGCAGTGCATGACTAAAGCCATCGCGGTAGGCACGGCGCAGCCCTGTCATCACAGCGGCGCCTTTACCACGATTGTACGGATGCAGCAGCAAAGTCACCCAAGGATAGGTTTGGGCTAAGGATTGCAGCAAATAACGGGTTTCGTCATTGCTGCCATCATCAATTAAATAACAGGGCAGATTAAACTGGGCAAGATCGGCCAAGGTCTGGGTAATCGCGGCGCTGTGATTGTAATTGGGGATCACTAAGGCGAGCTTAATGGGCGCCGACTCAACGAGGTCGCTGGGAGGCGTTAGCACTGGCTCGCCCCATCGCTGCTGTTGGTCTCAGAAGGCTTGCTGTTAACGGGCGAGATATCGAAGGCGATACGACCTGACGCGTAGCGGTTTTCACCATCGCTATAGGCGAAGGTGAGTTTTCCCTTAGCCGCATTGTTGCTAATGCTTAAGGTGACTTCTTGCCCCGGCAGTATGAGTTGCTGAAACTTAAGCACTTCTAAGTTGGCTACGGCTTCGCAATAGCCGAAATATTGGCAGCCTAAACGCACCACCCAATCTAATTGTGTCACGCCCGGTAGCACGGCTTGCTCGGGAAAATGTCCCTTAAAAGATTCAAGGTCGGCCGCCACTAACAAACGTAATTCAATATTATCCATGCCGATATTGGAATGCAGGATCGGCGGTAAACTCGATTTAATCATGATCAAATAACTCGACTAACTGGGCCGTGACACGCTTACCCTGAGTGTTAAGCGGTAAAATATCGGGATAACGCCAGCGGCGTGGCAGGGTGACTCGCTCAAATTGCGTCAGTAAATGTGCTTTTAACGCATTGTTGATACTGAGTTTTCCCTGCTCTTGATGCACGCTGCGGCCAAGTGCGGAGAGGGTCACGACCGCGCCCAGTTGGGATTTAAACTGCGGCAATACGACAAGTGCGGCTTGCTCAACATAGGCATGGCTGCCTAACAGCGTTTCCATTTGTGCCAGTGATAGACGTTTTTCTTCAATCTTAACGATGCGATCGAGTCGGCCCTTGAGTCTAAACTGGCCATTTTCGGTCGGTTCGATTTTATCTTCGCAGCGCAGCCATTCATCGTCGGCCAAATAGGGCGATTTAAGTAGTAAGGCTCCGTCGCTAGGATCTTGATCTATCGATATTCTGTCAAACACTTGCCAAGGTTCATCGGCCTCATGCTGACGGCGATAGGCGATGCCGCCCGTTTCTGTGCTACCAAAAATTTCGATGGGCAAGTGACCATAGCATTGGCTGATCCCCTGAGCCGCCGCAAAACTTAATGGCCCGCCGGAGCTAAACACTAAGCTAGGTGAGCGCAGCTGCCGCTCGTGCTCTAAGGCCTTAGGTAAACGCGATAACTGGGCAGGGCTACTGATCAAACACAGGTTTGGCAGTAAGGCAGTGTAATAGCTTAAGGTTTCTGGGTATTCAATCTGCTCACTTAAAAACGGCCGACTGGCGGCGAGTGGCCACAAAATCTTGAATAACAGGCCATAGATATGCTGGTGGGAAACCGTTGAAACCACACTACAATGGGGTAAATGTTCGGCAAAGGTATGTTCGAGCACTGAGACTTCAACGTCTAATTGCTGAAGTGTTTTACGGATCGCCTTAGGTTCGCCACTGCTGCCGGAGGTAAATAGCACAAGTTCGCCGATAGCCTCGCTCGCTGGCCAAGGTTTGCTCGGTAGGCTCAGCTCTTTTCTCAGTAGAATAAAGGCCTGACTTTCACACAATGGCTTGTCCGACAATATGCCTTCAAACTGGTGGGTTAACTCGCTCAGCGTGCCCGTTTGGGTGTTGGCTGGTAAGATAATTTCCTTGCCGGCTAACAGCGCCGCACATAAACCCACAGCAAACAGATCGCTGGTATCACTCGCGAGCAGCCATTTTTTCTCTGGCGCGGCCAGCAGTTGCTCGTAAAAATACGCCACCTGATTGGTAAATAATGCACCTGTGACTATGTCGTGGTGATTAAAGCTAATCAGTTGTTGGGCAAAGGGCCCTTGGGTTAACCAGTTTTTGAGTAGCTGTGTCATGTTTTCTTCAACCAAAAGCTGCGATATAACCACTCCCCACCGAGGAGCAGTCCCATGAGTACGTATGCAATCAAACCGTTATACAAGGTCCAGGTTGCTAAGCTAGTAAAGCCAGCGGTGTAAGCCGCCATAATGCCATTGAAGATAAATAAGCCGCACCAAAGTAGCGTGACTTTTTTAAGATACCCAGTGGCTTCATCCGGTAAATCGGGTTCTTTCAAACGGGCTAAACGTTCGATCATGCTAGGGCCAGTGTGCAGTGAATAACTGAACAGCGCCAGCATAGTGAGATTTATCACTACTGGGTAATACAGCAGCCAGTCACTGCGCTTGGCAAGATAACTGCCTGCCGTGAGCATAATCCCCACCAATAGTGGTAAAACTAATGTCTTAACCCTTTGCTTTTGTAGCATTAGCCGCATTATCAGTAATAAACACAGCACGAGCGCTATGGTGCCAGCAGGCAAGTAACTGAGCCCTAAATACACGGCAACGGGGTAGGCCAGCAAAGTTAGGGCGGTTAAGGCCTGTAGCAAGGCTCGCATTAGGTTTTAACTAAACCTTCGATAGCATTAATTACATCGTTGATTGTGCGAACTGATTTAAATTCATCGGGTTGGATCTTTTTACCTGTCAGTTGCTGCAGCTTTATCACTAAGTCGACGGCATCAATACTGTCGAGATCGAGCTCTTCATACAGGTTGGCCTCAGGCGTAATCGCCTCGGCATCAATTTCGAATTCGTCCACTAAAATAGTGGTCAGCATAGCGAGGATTTGTTCACGATTTTGCATATTCCTCTCCTATGGACGCTGTGATTCGATAAAGCGAGCTAAGCTGGCAACACTGTGAAAATGGGCCTTAGTGGCATCCGAATTGGCTTCGATTTTGACATCAAATTTTTTCTTGATGGCTAAGCCGAGCTCAAGGGCGTCGATAGAATCTAAGCCTAAACCTTCGCCAAATAGCGGCGCATCGGTTTCAATATCATCAATGCTGACGTCTTCTAGATCGAGACAGTCGATGATTAACTGCTTTATTTCATTGTTTAAGTTCATAATTATTTTCGAGTTGTTGTTTATAGTAATGTTCAAGATCCCGCGTCAGCTGCCGGGCCATTTTTGCATGCTCACCTAAAGCTGCTTGGTACTTCTGGTAAGAAACGATTGTGCCGATTTCAACGGCCATTCCCATGGTTTGCCTTGGGATTTCATACCAAGGTTGCTCCTTTGTCAAACCACGCACATTGGTACGTAGCACCACAGGTAAAATATCCGCTTCGGCCCTTAAGGCTATATTGGCAGCGCCGCGGGCAAAGTGGTTAATGGTCGCACCGACCACCGTACGCGTGCCCTCGGGGAAGATAATTAAATTGGTGCCTCTTGCGAGCACTTCGCGGCAATCCTCTAGCATGAGTTCGGCGCCGCGATTGGGAATATAACCCGCGCAGGACACCACACCACGCAAAAATGGATTACGCCACAAAGCTTGTTTGACTATGCAGCCCGCATTGGGCATGAGACTTATCAATACCACCACATCGACTAAACTGGGGTGGTTGGCAATGACAATAACGCCTTTGGCATCATGTAATTTTTGGGCATCGTGGCTGCTGACCTTAATCACACCTGCCCAAGTGAGCATGGCGACAAAGCCTTTGAACATTAAATGCACGGCCTTTTGTACCCGAATAATCCGCGTCTCGGGTGTGCCTGGCCAAAAACGCAGTAGCGGCAGAATGGTCAAGGAGCTTAATAAGCCGCCTAAGCCAAAGGCGATATAACAACTCACGCCGCCTAGCCAACGTGGCACATAATTCAGCCCTTCGCGGCGAGTTTCCGGCAAGGTATAAGCGGCATTGAGTATTGAATCTTGATGATCCTTGGCGGCGTCATGGCTGTGGGCTGCATCAAACATGCTCAAGTCTCCAATGCCATTGGGATAAGCAGCCTGAAATATTTTGCGCCGTCGCTAGGGCGTGGATAAATGCACCATAGGTCAGCGGATTTAAAGCTGTTGCTTTAGAAATGCGGCTCACCGTGAGCTTGGCCGAAGCGGGTGTATCGAAGGGCGCGAGCTGTAGGCCTAGGGCTAGAGGTAATTCAAATTCTTGGGTAAACTCATCGTAAACAGGAGGCACTGGATCATCACCGAAGACCAATAACAATGGTTCTGGCGATTGATGTAATTGGGCGAAAGCTTCGACCATAGCTTGGGACAGGGTTTCTGTGCCCGCCGCAACTGAGGTTGAAGGCGCTGTATTGGCCGCCACTATGCCAAAAATGCCGCTGGCGGTGTTGTGCACCGACTGACTAAAACCTAAGGGAGATAAGGGCTGTTTGGCGATAATGTCTTCGAGCAGGCCAATGGTGCGCTGCAACTCTCCATGGCGCGAGGCAAAAATAGAGCGACAATTTGCAGGCATTTCGCACTGAAAACTCACCTCTAACATCATCTTAGTCAAGCGACTAAAACGGCGGCGCTGCATGGCGGGAATGTGTTTGAGTGCGGGAGCTGTGGTATCCGACTGTGGTGGCGTATCGAGATTGAGCTCAGCCGAACTCTCGCACCAAGTTTGCCAACTTTGATGGTGCTGATATTGGGGGGCCCAAGCGCCCCAAGAGAGAATGCTGAATGTTAGTTGCACTACTTTGCCTCGACACTAAATTTAAGCTGTCTTAGTTATCCCTAACTAAGTTAGAACATTAATGGATTGCCATACCATAGTGAGGAGTATACGCGTTAGAAGAATGACGCTCGAAATGCCCTCTACAGCGTGGTCATTCTACACTATGCCCTTTCTTTTTATGAAGCCATTTGCATTGTGCGGGTTAACAGAATGGGATCAAGTGCTGTGATTTACAGCACTTATTCGACATTGAGTAACAAACATCGCAGTGGCTATCTGATTGCGCAGACGCTTTAACTTACAGGTTAAAATGAAAAAAGGCGCACTGAGCGCCTTTTGGCATGAGCTTGATAACCTATTGCGACAATTGATTCTCGATTTTACGCAGCGCTACTTTCAACTTGCGAGTATTTTCTGGACCCATACGGATCAACAGTTTTTGTGCACTGGGTAGTGCCTCTAAGTTAGGGTCAACAAATTGATAGTTAACGCTAATTGAATTCAGCTCAATCGGATCTTCAATAATAGGTGCTGCGAGTAACATTTTAATCGCTTGCAGCATTCTGTCGTTAAATTTGGCGTTGCTGTAGCCGAGTTCGGTAAAGGCTTCCTCTAGGAGCGGCGTCAGTTGCTTGTAAGTTGTGATTAAGCTCTGTTCGTCCATTTTGGCAATCGAGTCAACATAGGCATCGTATCTGTGGAAACCCTCAGGATTTAAATACACTTTGTTGGTGATTTCTGAGACTGAGAACAGCTTCTCTGGTCCTTTAAGTGGGCTAACTTTACGGGTTAATTCACCCTGAGCTAGGTTGTCCACGAATACCACAAATTGACGGACGAGATCTTGCTGCACTAACGAAGAACTCAGCACATTGTTATTGATCATGGCGAGGGCTTTTTGTTGCACAAATGCATCACTTTCAGCCAGCACAGGCACAGGTTCTACGACAACTTCAGGCTCTGCCACTGCAGTGGTTTCAGTGCTATTGGTGTTCGTTTCTGTAACGGCAGGCGTCGTCTCAGTGGTTTCAGGCTCTGGCGCACTTTCGAGCGTCATAGGTTCAGATGGCGGTGTTTCAGGCAATACAATAGGGGCGTTAGGGATGAGTTTAGGTGAGTCAGAATCACCGCTGTAGTAATAATATCCTCCGGCAGAAAGTAGCACGACGAGCACTATCGCAAAAAGCGCAAAGCGATTGCTGCTAGAAGAAGTCTCTTGAGGTGTTATTCTATCATCTTGATTAACTTGCATTTTACATCCTTCGCTTGAGTGTCAAGGTAACTTGGTGAATACATGCAGCTAACATTAAAGTGCAAGAGCGGGCTATTTGAAGGCCGCAGGTTCATTTTGCAAGTTTCCATGCGCTTGTCTATAGCGCTTAGCTGAACATAAACAATTTATTTCGAGTAAAGGCAGATGTTACGCCTCGTTCTTTACCCTTTAATATTTACGGCTTAAGCCTGCACATAGCGCTGTCTGTGCCCGAGCCAACGTAAAATAATTGCATCGACTTTTTCGGGAGCTTGCGCCATTACATGGCTTGCTAATTTCTGAATGTGTGGGATCAAAGCTTGATCGCGCACCAGATCGGCAATTTTGAGCTCAGCCAGTCCCGTTTGCTTAGTGCCAAGCACTTCACCCGGGCCACGAATTTCTAAATCTTTCTGCGCTATGATGAAACCATCATTGCTTTGTCTGAGTACGCTCAGTCTTTGGGTGGCGGTATGGCTCAACGGCGCCTTGTAGAGTAACACACAATGGCTTGCGATGGCGCCTCGACCGACTCGTCCGCGCAGTTGATGTAGTTGTGCTAGACCTAAACGTTCAGGGTTTTCAATGATCATCAGGCTGGCATTAGGCACGTCGACGCCCACTTCAATCACGGTTGTCGCTACCAGTAGATGAATAATGCCTGCCTTAAAGTCGGCCATGATTTGCTGTTTCTCGGCGCTCTTCAACCTGCCATGCACTAGGCCAATATTGAGCTCGGGCAGGACGAGGCGCAGTTCTTCGGCTGTGTCTTCGGCGGCTTGGCATTCGAGCACTTCGGATTCTTCAATCAGAGTACACACCCAATAGGCCTGACGTTGGTCGCTGATGACAGCGTTTCGGACCCGTTCAAGCACTTCGTTACGGCGTAAATCAGCAATCGCCACTGTGGTCACTGGAGTTCGCCCCGGCGGCAGTTCATCGATAATGGACGTGTCGAGATCCGCATAGGCCGTCATCGCTAGCGTGCGCGGGATCGGCGTTGCCGTCATGATCAATTGATGCGGATGGAAACCTTGGCTCACGCCCTTTTCCCGCAGGCCTAAGCGTTGGTGTACGCCGAATCTGTGCTGCTCATCGATGATAATTAACGCGAGTTTGCTAAAGACCACATGCTGCTGGAAGATAGCATGGGTACCAATCACCATCTGGGCTGCGCCAGATTCAATATCCGCAAGGGATTGGGTTCTGGCCTTGCCTTTAAGTTTTCCCGCCAGCCAACCTACCTTAAGTCCGAGTGGCTCAAACCAAGCGGCAAAGTTAGTTGCATGTTGCTCGGCCAATAACTCGGTCGGTGCCATCATGGCAACTTGATAACCGTTTTCAATCGCTTGTAATGCCGCCATCGCCGCGACTAAGGTTTTGCCAGAGCCAACATCCCCTTGCACTAAGCGCATCATAGGGTGCGGTTTTTCTAAATCTTTGCCTATATCAGCCACGACTCTTTGCTGGGCGCCAGTCGGCTTAAAGGGCAAAGCCGCGAGGAAGGGATTGAGCAACTGCCCCGTGGCCTGCATGGTGACAGCGGCATCTAAATTACTGCGCTGCCTTAGGCGTAACATGCTGAGATTGTGGGCGAGTAATTCTTCCTGCACGAGTCGTTGCTGGGCTGGGTGTTGACCTAGCTCTAAATCGAACTGAGAGATCCCCGCAGGAGGGCGATGTAGCGTCTGCAGCGCTTGTTTAAGGCTGATGTTGTTAGGTTGCAATTGCGGTGGCAGAAGTTCAGTTAAGCCACCCTCTTCCAGCAATACCAAGGCTTGCTCCGTCAGCTTTAGCCAGCTCGCCTGTTTTAAGCCCTCAGTCGTGGGATAAATCGGCGTTAGGGTATCACTCAGGTGAACATCTTCACCGGGATACACCACTTTATATTCTGGATGCACTATCTCAGCTTGATGACTACCACGGCGCACTTCACCATAGGCGCGGATCATCAAACCATTTTGCATGGCATTACGCTGAGCAACGGAAAAGTTAAAGAAGCGCAGGCTTAAGCTGCCCGTATCGTCGCGCACATTGCAGACCAGCATGCGCTTGCGGCCTTGGATGATTTGTGTCGATTGGATTTCAGCTTCTATAGTGCCGTAACCGCCTAGGCTGAGGGCGGCAATGGGATAGATTTGGGTTCTGTCTTCGTAGCGCAGGGGTAAGTGAAACAGCAGATCTTGTACTGTTGTGATGCCGAGCTTTGCGAGTTTCTCCGCGACCTTTTTGGCGACGCCTTTGAGGTCGGTGATCGGAACAAGATCCAATTGCTGCAAGTCGTTAGCACTCAATCACTGTGAATTTATACATATATTAACAGAGAATAAGCGTAAGGCAATCTCAAGGGGAATTAGGGTGTTATCAAATTTTGTTTGGAAGCATTGCTAATATCCTTCTGTGGCCTTAAGACCACAAAATTGTTGATAAGATATCGTTAGGCTGAAAGCGTGGTTAACTGTGAGTGTTATTACAACCAGCCTTTTTGCTTGGCAATGCGGGCTGCATCGATTCGATTACTGGCATTGAGTTTGGCTATGGCTTCTGAGAGGTAGTTGCGAACAGTCCCTTCGGCGATAAAAAGAGTTTCGGCGATGTCGGAGGTGGATTTGCCTTCGCTAGCGAGGCGAAGAGCGCGGCGTTCTTTGTCGTTGAGCGGGTCGACATCGCCAATCGCCATCATGGCAAGTTCAGGATCGATCACTCGTTTTCCCGCCATCACTTGTTGAATCGCGTTGACTAAGGTTTCCGAGGGCGCATCTTTAAGCAGAAAGCCGCCCACACCCGCTTCGATGGCACGTTTAATATAGCCCGCACGGCCGAAGGTGGTAATGACCACTATTTTGGTTTGGCTATGTTGCTCCTTTAACCATGTGGCCAGCTCTAAGCCTGTGCGGCCGGGCATTTCGATATCCGTTAGCAAGAGATCAAAGCTTTGCTGTTTGAGTAGGCTTAGAGCTTCGTCGCCGTCACTCGCTTGGGTGATACTAAAACCCCCTGCAAGCGTGAGGAGTGCGGCGAGTGCTCCTCGCACCATAGCTTGGTCTTCCGCCAATAAAATCTTCATTAATGTGTTGCTCCCTGCAAAGGTAAACTGACGGTAAAGGTATATCCCTGTTCGAGATTATAGCTCAAGCTGCCGCCTAAACTGTCGAGACGCTCGCGTATACCAGTGAGGCCATTACCTTCTATAAAAGGTTTGGCCGCGGCATTGTCTTTGACTTCTAGCAGCAGGCGGTCTGATTGCTTAGAAAAGTGGATAGAGCATTCACTTGCACCGCTATGGCGAAGAATATTATTAATGAGTTCGGTGAGGATCAAACTCAGTTGGCTTTCTGTGGTTGCACCTAGCTTGGGTAGCTCACCACTGAGCTCGACACTTAAGCCTTTATCCCTTAAGGATTTACAAAGCTGCGTCACGCAACTCTCTAGACCCTTGTGTTTGTAGTCTGACACTGTGTGGCGGATCTGGCTTAAACTTTCCCTCGCAATTTGTCCTAGCTCAATCAATTGGGTTGATGCGAGTTCATATTCTTGTTTTGCGATAAGCTTTTCGGCTAGCTCGGCCTTAAGGGCGATGGAAGAAAGGCTATGCCCCATAATGTCGTGTAGATCCCGCGCGATACGTTCACGCTCAAGCATAGTGGCCAAGGTGGTAATTTCTTGGGCACTTTGCTGTTCTTTCAATTTATGCCGATAACGTCTGCGTTCGGCGACACCAAACATGCCCACGCCGAGCACTAATCCCGAGCCGTAAAGCGGAAAGTAGTAACTGTTAAAGTGGTAAATCTCATTGAGGGCAAACAACAGGCCGATGAGGGCTGCAATAGCCAACAGACAGGTCCGGAGAGGATAAAAAAAGCCAATGAAGAAGGCGGCAAAGGTAAATAGCGAGATAGAGCCTGGGTTGATTGGTGTGATCGCTATTGCTATGACCACCATAATGAGAATGGGCAGATAGGCGCTACGGCTATTGCACTTATAGGTCCAAAAATAACTGGCAATAAAAGGGATTAACACGGCAAAACTGAGGGCGATTTTCCAGCTTGGATAGGGATTTATGGCAAGTGGGATCAGATAAAACACTAAGTTTATCAAATACACCCAAGCAAGTTTTCGTTCGAGCTGAAGGGGAGTGCTTATCATGATGCCTCTGTGTCACTGAGTTGGTTGTTGAATGCCCACCGATGGCATCTGTTTTAATTTATTCTTTTTAGGGATTGGCGCTATCGTCAGCGC
The DNA here is from genome assembly GCF_025654235.1 of Shewanella sp. SM32. Classification (NCBI taxonomy): domain Bacteria; kingdom Pseudomonadati; phylum Pseudomonadota; class Gammaproteobacteria; order Alteromonadales; family Shewanellaceae; genus Shewanella; species Shewanella sp. SM32. The sequence continues at coordinate 99,424 of NZ_JAKKRO010000007.1, forward strand.
CATAGATCCCCGTTAACAACTTTGTCTATTTTGCACTTAATTGCTGATTTTGTTGAAGCAAAAATTTTGCCCAACCATAATCTGCTTGTACTTTGATCGCTTGTTGCCAATCTTCAATCGCGCCTTGGCTATCGCCTAATTCCTGTTTAGCGAGCCCGCGCCACGTGTAGGCTTCGGCTTCACCCCAGCAAATGTTGTCGCAAGGCTGGGCGAATCTTTCTATGGCTGTAGTGGCTAAGGTCTTAGCATTTTGCATGCTGCCGCCAAATATGGCTGGCGTGTTATAGGCGGCGATGGCTTTAACAAGCGCTACCCGTGGATTTTGTGGTTCTAATTGTTCGGCACTGGCAATCGCCTTGGCGGATTTCATGCCGAGCGTTGCACCTTTGCTATTGTCTAAGGCGATTTGCATGCCATAAACCGACGATAATAGCGCGAGGGATTCTGCATTCGCTTGGCTGGTTTCGAGTGCTTCTAATGTGGTTTGCGCTGCACTCAGTGCGCTGCTAGCGAGTGTTTTCTGCCCCATTACATTGGCACTGATGGCTAAGCGATAGTTCGCATAGGCTTTATCATAATCTTGAGTGCTACCGCTCAGTTGTTGTAATTGCGTTAGATTCATCGCATTCGAGGCCGCGTCTACATTGGTGATGTTAGTGTTTGATGGCGTTGCTGCAAACGAGTGAGTACTGATAAGCAAAAAGCTGGAGGCGAGGAGTAATGTTTTCATGGTATTTCCTTATTGAGTGAGTTTCCCAATGTTTGGGTACGGGCTCATTATCAGAAATTCGATAGAAGAAGTGCAGACACAAAGGTCATGGCTTTGGCATGACAAATGTCATCAGTTGAGTTGTGTGCTTATATTTTTTATGAGGTGTGCTTTAAAGAAAGTGCGTGATGAATAAAGTGGACAATACCTAGAGAGCAAAACACCGGAGAGGCCCCGGTGTTTTTTTATCGCAAATGATCAGCTAAGTGTTAAACCACAGCTTGAGTGCTTGCTTGGTTTATTAGGTAGCCCAAGTAACCTAAGTAGCACAGTAGTAATACTGAACCTTCGCGGCGGCCAATACGAAATCCTGTCCAAGCGAAAGGTAAAATCATGATGGCAAATGCCAACATCACGATGAAATCAAAGGGTTGGAAGCCAAGTGATGATACCGGCTGTACTATTGCAGTAATACCTAAAATACCCAAAATATTGAATATGTTAGAACCGACAACGTTACCTATGGCTATGTCACTCTGACCTTTCAGTGCTGCGAGAACAGAAGTTACTAACTCTGGCATACTGGTACCAATCGCCACGATCGTTAGGCCGATAATGACTTCACTGATACCGAAGGTCTTGGCTAAATCTACCGCGCCGTTGACAAACAAAATACCGCCACCGACTAACATACCAATACCGACTAAGATAAATAGGGCTGAAAGTAGCGGATTATTTGGACCTGCTTCAATCTCTTCCTCTTCATTACCATTTTTCGAGCTGATGTAACTAAAGGCTAAATAACCGAACAGTAGTGACAGTAATATCACACCGTCAATTAGGCTGAGCTCGCCATCTAACAAGAGTGCCCAGAACAACATGGAAGCCAATATCATCAAAGGGATATCACGCTTTACGACTTGAGATTGCACTTGAATAGGGCGGATAAGTGCCGTGATGGCTAAAATCAAACCTATGTTAGCAATGTTAGAGCCAATAACGTTACCTAAGGCGATACCGCTGTTTCCTGCTAGAGCAGACTTTACACTCACAGCCAGTTCTGGTGCACTAGTACCAAAGGCTACAATAGTTAAGCCTATGATAAGTGGCGTAATACCTAAACGTAGAGCGATTGAACTCGCGCCACGAACTAGGGCTTCTGCGCCTAAGGTTAAAATAATAAAACCGCCAATAATCGATAGTGTAATTAGCATCGTTAGACTCTGTTAAACCTAATATTGAATGGAAAAGTACAAGGGAATTGCCCCTTGGCCGACTGGCGCACATGATACGTGGTTTTATCGGATTTTGACAGAATATGTCATAAAAAAGCACACCCTAGGTGTGCTTAGTTTTAGCTGATGACCATACTCGCCAACTGATTGTTTGGCCTAGTTATTTTTGAGTCAATTCATCTTCCCAGCGGACTTGGGCGCCACGAATGCCGTCAACTCGTTCGCTAAAGGCTTTTTCAAGCACATGGCGTTTGATTTTGAGGGTAGGCGTGAGCGCATCATTCTCAATCGTCCAAGGATCACTGACCACGACAATCGCATCGACATGTTCGTGTGACTCTAAGTGCGGATTAACGCTATCGAGTGTCGCTTTGAGTGAGCTGCGGACTTCTTCGCGGGCTTGTAGATTGGCCCCTTCGGATAACTGCACTAGTGCGACGGGATGTGGCAGACCAGAGCCAATCACACAAATCAGTTCAACATGGGGATCCTGCGCCAATTTACGTTCGATAGGCACGGGCGCTACATATTTGCCCTTGGCGGTTTTAAAGTTGTCTTTCACTCGGCCAGTAATAGTGACACAACCATCGGCATCGATGGAGCACAAATCGCCTGTGTGGAAGAAACCATCAGCATCGAATGCCGCTGCAGTAGCTTCAGGCTGCAGATAATAAGCTGTCATTAATCCCGGGCTCTTGAGCAGTAGCTCACCATCCTCGCCTTGGCGGATCTGGCAATCCTCAACTGGGCGGCCAACAGTACCAATTTTACGCGCATCAAAAGGATAGTTGATGATCGAATAGGCACAGTTTTCTGTCATACCCCAAGCTTCGCAGATATTAAGACCAATACTGTGATACCAGTGGATCAGTGATGGCGGAATAGGTGCCGAGCCAGAGCCGAGTAGACGACAATGGTTCAAGCCTAAACCCTTATGGATTTTGTATTTCACAAAGCTGCTAAGCAGTGGGATTTTCAGCAATAGATTAAGTTTACTGACCCCAATTTTGTCGATAATGTTTTTCTGAAACAGGCTCCATAACCGTGGTACCGAGAAGAATACCGTTGGTTTTGCCCGTTGAACATCGACAACGAAGGAGTCGAGACTTTCAACGAAAGCCACCACACTACCTGAGTAGAAGGATGAGCCTTCAATCGCAACGCGCTCTGTGATGTGGGCTAAGGGTAAATAGGATAAAAGTCTATCGTCGCCATCGGTGCGCAGGTCACGGACGACCGCTTGGCAAGTCCAGCCATAGCTGGCGAAGGTTTGAATCGCGCCCTTAGGTTGGCCAGTCGAGCCAGAGGTATAGATGAGTGTCATCACTTGATCTGGAGTAGGAAGTGGGGCGTTAACTAAGGGGTAGCCTAGCTTAAGTAATTGTTCCCATTGATATTGTGCTGGCATCGTATCATAAGGCATGGCAAGGCGTAGTAGCTCGCCGCCGACACCAGCCTCTTGGTCAGCCCAATGGTCAAGTTTGCCGAGAAAAATGGCTTTTGCGCCACTGTGTTGCAGCACATAGCGAATAGTATCTGTGTTGGCGGTAGGGTAAATAGGTACGCTGACATAGCCGCCGTGCATCAACGCGAGGTCGGTGATAAACCATTCGGCACAGTTTTTAGAGAGAACGGCAATTTTATCACCACGCTCTAAGCCTAAGTGATGTAAGGCTCCGGCAAGTTGTTGAACTTTTTCTTGAACTTCAGCCCAAGTAAAATCAAGGAATTGACCCTTGATCGGTTGGCGTAAATAGACTTGGTCCCCCTGAGTATTAGCCCAGTGCGCCAGCATTTCAATTGGCGTCTTAATCGCTGTATCCATTGGCAATTCCCTGTTATTTATTGTTCTTTTGGCTGTACCCAGTATGGCGAGTTTTGTGAGCTCGCGCAAATAGTTTACAAGATTGTAAAATATGAGAATGGAGCGCAAAGCCTACAAGTTGAGTGTTATACCAATCGTATTAAATATCTGTTCATTCAGCGGGAGTTCAACGCGCTTTAGACAAGGCGAAGGCTTGAAGGCATAGTGGTGCTCTGTCGAAAGCCTTAAACGCAGTATAAAGCGCGTTGCCATGTAGTGAACATCAGCCGCCCTTCGGGAGCCACACAGGCATCCCACTCCGGTGTTGCATTGACTTAAAAGGGAATAACCATTTCTGCGTCAATGCGCCTTGGATTGAAATGCCTGTGAGGCTCTGAACTGATTAGATATTTAATGTGATTGGTATGAAAGCAAGATGAAGAGAGTGGCGAGCGGAGTGTTGGATTGTGTTGGCAACAAAAAGGCGCCGTAGCGCCTTTTCGTTTATAGAAGGTGAAATGCTAGCGCTTACAGCTCCATCACACCGTCCATTTCAACTTGAGAATCCTTCGGCAATTGCTTCACGCCGATAGCAGCACGGGCTGGGTATGGCTGGCTGAAGTAACGGCTCATGATTTCATTTACTTTAGCGAAGTGGCTTAAATCAATCAGGAAGATGTTGAGCTTAACGATATCGTTGATTGAACCACCCGCAGCAGTACAAACCGCCGTTAGGTTTTCAAATACTTGCACGACTTGTGCTTCAAAATCATCGCTGACAATTTGCATTGTGCTTGGCACGAGCGGGATCTGGCCAGATAAATACACTGTGCTGCCGATTTTAACCGCTTGTGAATACGTGCCTATGGCCGCTGGGGCGTTTTCGGTCGCTATGATGATTTTTTCTGCCATGACGCTCTCTCTAGTGTTGAGTTAATTAACGATTACGGGATGTGCGCAGTACTTCGGGTAGTACCCTAATTCGGCGCATCACGTTGGCTAAATGGATCCTGTCTTTCACCGAAATCCGCAGGTTGATCAAATACACGCGACCATCGCGTTCTTCAGTGCTGAGGTTGTGAATGTTTGAACCTTCGGCGGCAATGATCGAGGTGATCTTCGCCAGTGCACCTTGGTGGTTAACAATTTCCACCCGCAGATTGGCTTGGTAATCAACGCCTTCAACATTATCCCATTGTACGGGAATATATTTGTCTGGCTCGCCTTGATAACCACGAATATTGGCGCAGTTTTCCATGTGTACCACTAAGCCCTTACCTTGGCTCACGTGGGCTATCACGGCATCACCTGGGATGGGGCGGCAACAGTTAGCAAAGGTAACGAGCATGCCTTCGGCGCCACGAATTGGCATCATGTGGCCGTCGCGACTCTCTTGATTCTCAAGATTATCGCCAATCAAACGCTGGGCGATAACAATACTCATGGCATTGCCAAGGCCGATGTCGGCGAGCAGCGAATCGAGCGTGGTATGTTTAGTATCGCGGATCACTTTTTCAATCTGCTCAGGCGCAATGCTATCGAGTTTAGTTTTGCCTAGCGCATGGTTGAGCAGGCGGCGACCGAGTGCAATCGCATCATCACCTTTAAGGCTTTTCAGCACTTGGCGGATTTTAGCGCGAGCCTTGCCAGTCACCACAAAGTTTAACCAAGCGGCATTCGGACGCGCGCCTTTGGCGGTAATGATTTCAACGGTTTGGCCTGAAATTAACGGTTGGCTAAGCGGATACGCTTGGCGGTTAACGCGGGCTCCGACGCAAGTATTACCCACGTCCGTATGCACTTCGTAGGCAAAGTCTACCGCGGTTGCATTCACGGGCAATTCCAGAATGCGACCTTCAGGGGTGAACACATAAATCTCTTCAGGGAAGAGTTCAGTCTTCACGTTTTCAACGAATTCGAATGAGGTGCTGGCGCTTTGTTGTAATTCCAACAAGCTTTGCATCCACTTACGGGCACGCACTTGAGTCGTCGTGCCTTGGCCTGTTTGCGCCCCGCCTTTGTAGGCCCAGTGTGCAGCTACCCCTTTGTCGGCCATCTGATCCATATCTTCGGTACGAATTTGGATCTCAACGGGCACGCCATGTGGACCAAATAAAGAGGTATGGAGTGACTGATAACCGTTGGCTTTAGGGATAGCGATATAATCTTTGAAACGACCGGGACGAGGCTTATAAAGTCCATGCATGGCACCGAGTACGCGATAACAAGTGTCGATGGAATCGACTATCACCCTAAAGGCGTAGATATCCATCACTTCTTGGAATTGCAGTTCTTTACTCTGCATCTTGTTATAGATGGAGTAGAGGTTTTTCTCGCGACCTTTGACTTTCCCTGGAATACCCGCATCGTTTAAGCGCGTATACACAGCGGCTTCAATGCCTTGGATCAATTCTTTGCGATTCCCACGGGCGGCTTTAACGACTTCTTTAAGCACCCGATATCGCATGGGATAATAAGCTTGGAAACCTAAGTCTTCTAACTCGGTCTTGATGTTATGGATACCGAGACGGTTAGCGATGGGCGCGTAGATTTCTAAGGTTTCGCGGGCGATACGGCGACGTTTGTCGGGACGCAGTGCGCCTAAAGTACGCATGTTGTGGGTTCTATCGGCAAGCTTGATGAGGATAACGCGGATATCCTGCGTCATCGCCATCATCATTTTACGGAAGTTTTCAGCCTGGGCTTCTTTCTTGTCGCGAAATTTAAGCTTATCGAGTTTTGACACGCCTTCGACGAGTTCGGCCACCGCGACACCGAATAGTTCGGCTAAATCGTCTTTGGTGACATGGGTATCTTCGATAGTGTCGTGGAGCAGTGCTGCCATCAGCGTCTCATGATCAAGACGCATGTCAGCAAGGATGCGGGCAACCGCAACCGGATGAGTAATATAAGGTTCGCCACTCGTGCGCATTTGCCCTTCGTGGGCATCGCGCGCAATCTGGTACGCCTGCTTGAGCAATTCTACCTGTTCAGGTTCTAAGTAACCGGAAGCAGACTCCTTTAGACCTTCAAACAGATACAAGTGGCAGCTCTCCTTTTACCTAAATAGGTTTTTACTCAAAAACTATAATGAACGACCTTCAGCAATGGCTGCAACCGCTGCAATTTCAGCTGCTTCACGTTCACGCACCGTTTGACGCTCATCGGCATCTAAGGTGTGAGCATTAACTAAACCTAGTTCGATTTCACGCAGGGCGATAACCGTGGGTTTGTCGTTCATCTCTTCAACCATAGGGTCTTTACCCTGCACGGCGATTTGGCGAGCACGACGCGCCGCAACCAAGATCATATCAAAACGGTTGCCGATTTGTTCTACGGCGTCTTCTACAGTTACGCGAGCCATGTGTTGAAACTCCAGTTTATCTAGGGAAAAAATGACGCAAAATTGTACACTATGACAGCTATCCTGCCAACAGATCGTGAAGCATATCATTTTGCGCGTGGATCTGACTAGCACCTGTTAAGCGCTGACTGCGAATGATGGCACGCAAATCGGCTAAGGCAGTGTCAAAATCGTCGTTGACGATAATAAAATCATATTCTTTATAGTGGGACATTTCCGATACGGCTTGTGCCATACGGCTGGCGATAACATCGCTACTGTCTTGTCCGCGACCAGTGAGGCGGCGCTCTAGCTCGGCTTTAGAGGGTGGTAGAATAAACACACCAACGGCCTCTGGCATCACGGCTTTAACTTGTTCGGCACCTTGCCAGTCGATATCGAGGAAAACATCGATACCTTGGGTGAGCGTATGCTCGATCACATGGCGCGAGGTACCATAGTAATTGCCGAACACTTCTGCCCATTCAAAAAAGGCATTTTCAGCAATTAAGGCTTTGAATTGCTCAACATTAACGAAGTGATAGTGTTGACCATCAACTTCGCCTGGGCGTGGTGCGCGGGTGGTATGAGATACCGAAACCTGCATGTCGGCTGGCTTGTCTTTAAGCAAGGCTGAAATCAACGAGGATTTACCTGCGCCACTTGGCGCCGACACAATAAATAAATTTCCGCGTGCGGTCATGAGCTAAATATCCAATGGGTTAACGCAAGAAGGGCCCAGAAAGCCGAGTATTATACCGATTTTGACCATAGAAATACTAGGGCTTGTTGGCTGGCAATTTAAGCCTATTTTAGATTTACTTCGATATTATGTGCATTTTTATCCGACTTGGGTCGTAGGCACTGACAATTGCGGGTAAATTGGTTACGCTCGTGCGAATAAGGCAATGAGTGTCTTTTTGTATCTCGTTTTTATAACAATAAAGGAAGGGTCGTGCTGTTAAAATCTCTTTTCTGCCTTCACGGGCGTGATTCTCGTCCCCGTTTTGTCGCAATCAGTGTTGGCGTTTACGTCTGTATTGCATTTGCAGCCGCTGCTTTTGGGGCTAATTTTCTGATGTATTTGCTGGCATTGTTGGGTCTACCTTTATTAGGGCTCACCAGTTTGCGTCGTTTGGCCGATGCCGATAAGTCAAAAGGCTTGATTGGCGTATTTCTATTGCCGTTAATAATTTTCATCGGCCTGCTAGCGGCCGGTGTGCATATTGCCTTAATTGGATTGAGTTTAGTGTTAGCCGCGGGACTGACATTTTGGGGCTGGCGCTTTCCTGCACCAACGATAGTGGATTATCGCTACGGTTATTTCGGTCCTGAGCTGGATGCACCAACATCACAGGCAATGCCTAGGCGCCGTGTGGAACCGACTATCGTTCCTAAAACCATAGATCCTAAAATAGTAGATCCTAACACTATAGACCCTAAAGCCATGGCATCTAAAACTGCCATAGATCCTAACATCATTGACCCTAAACCTATTGTTGCTCAAGACGTTGCCGTAAGACAATCGGCAAAATCTACCTCTCATATTCAAGCACAACCTCAAGCTGAAAGGCGTGAGCCGCATGTTGAGCAGCTTCATGCCCAAACCATTAGCGCTGAGACTGTGTCTGAGCCAGAGGTCGATTTGTCTACCCATGTTGAATCTGTTTTAACATCGCCGAGGGTTGAGCCGAGTGTTAGCGCGGCGGAGGCAGAGCGAGAGGCGTTGCGTCAAGATGAGCTGCGCTTTGATGCGTTAACTCGAATGACGCAGAATCCTGCCGATTTTGTGATACCAGGCAGCCATGCAGATTTCCGTCCCGCTAATACTAGCCGCGTTGAACAGACCCACATTGAGTTGGTCGATGTCGATGTGGACAATGTTAATTTGAAACATGTCGACTTTACTGCGGCGCAATTAGATCCTGCCGAGCGTAGTGCTGAACCCGGTTGGCGTTTTACCGCCGAAGAAGATGACGAGCCTGACAGCTTTAACGATAGAGATCATGCCGAAGAAGTGCGTCAGCGCCGCGCCGAAGCAAAAGATTCTGGTTCGATGACTGAGCTATTTCGCGGTTTATTTGAGTTTTTGGCGCCACTAAAGCGTTTCTTGGTGTTGCCTAAGATTAAACTGCCGAAAGTGGAACGCCGTTATTGGCGCCCAGCAGGAATTGGCTGTGGTGTGGTGCTATTGATTGCCTTGGTGTGGGGACTTTGGCCAAATGGTGATGCAGAGACGGGTGATGGTGCAGAAGTTGTCACAGTTAACGCGATTGCGCCCTATGCGGGTGAGCGGGTGACGCTCGCGTTACCGGACGGTTTTTCTGTGGCGCTGGAGGATGACATCTTGATCATGCGTTGGCTCGGTGAGAAAGGTAAAGCACAAAACCTGTGGTCCTTAGCGACGGCAAAGGGAGATAAAACTTGCAGCGTCTTATCCTTTAACAATGGCACTGACTATCGCCCTGTGACTGTGGATCTGAAAGCGGATTCCGCTTCAGAGGCGCGATTCTCACCACTCGATACTCAGGCCATCATTATTGATCTCGCTCGTCGAGGTAATATTAGCCTGTGTGGTTATAAGTTCAGTCTTAAGGGCAGCCAAGCGATATTGGAACAAAATCGCACCTTTGGCGATTATATTGCTCGTTAAAAAAGTCTGCAGCTAAGTCGATAAAAATTCTGCTTAAATGCTAGTCACAATTAGAGGGGTAGATTACACTTTTGCTCCTCTTTTTCTCAAACCGTACTTTAGGTTGTTTAGGTCGCTGCGGTTTGGGGGAACACCTTTAAATTTGAACTGAATATATCAATCCAGCATGAATACAGAATTGACCTTAGTCATTATGGCTGCGGGGCTAGGTAGTCGCTTCGGCGGCGATAAGCAATTGGCGGCACTCGGCCCCGCGGGTGAACCCATGTTGGTGCTATCAATCATGTCGGCCATTCGCAGTGGTTTTCAGCGTGCTGTGCTGGTGATCCGCCCAGAGTTAGAAAGTGAATTAACTGAGATCCTGACACGATTTTTGCCAGTCGATTTTGAATATCATTTTTGCTATCAAGTCTTAACGGATTTACCCGAAGCGGCGCAGTTGGCGGATCTTAGCCATAGGCTTAAACCTTGGGGTACGGCCCATGCACTCTGGAGTGCGCGCTATCTCGTTAAAGGGCCAATGGCCGTTATCAATGCAGATGATTTTTATGGTGATAGCGCTTTTGCTTCCTTAGCCAAAGGCTTAAGCACTAGGCCAACCGAGTGGATGATGGTGGCCTATCCCATAGAACTCACATTGTCGGAACACGGTGGCGTTAATCGTGGTTTGTGTCAGGTTGAAAATGGTCAGCTTAAATCGGTCGCCGAATGGCTCAATATCGCCGAGCAAGCTGGCCACTTAATGGGTGATGGCCCGCAGGGTCATGCTAATTTGCCGGCGCAGTCCTTGGTCTCTATGACATGCTGGGGCTTCTCCCCAAACATATTTGATGTTATTAAACGTGAATTAACCGAATTTATCGGGCAACAGGGTCAACAACCTAAGTCTGAATGCTATTTACCCGCCATAGTACAAGCGGGAATTGAGCAAGGTTTGCCTGTGTATGTCGATGTTGCCTGTGAGCCATGGCTTGGCGTGACTTATCCGCAGGACACTGTCTGGGTAAAACAAAAATTAACGGAGTTATTGAGTGATTAAACTCATCAGGCAGTCAGTGTTGCCTCATTTTGGTATTGAATCTGCCGAGGCGAAAATTTCTGCCCTCGGTAATGGCCACATCAATGACACCCTTTTAGTGCGATGGCCTGCGGGCGAATTGGTATTGCAGCGAATTAACACTGAGGTATTTAAAACACCCAACGCTTTGGTCTGCAATGCCGATAAAATTAGCCATCATTTATGCGCTAAGTCATTACAGCAACAATACGGCCTTAAAGTCGTTAGCCCATGTTTAACCCAAGAGGGTGAGCTGGCTATCGATTTAGGCGAGCAAGGATTTTGGCGTGCGATCAGTTACTTGCCCCATAGTCTTAGCATTGAAGTGGTTAAGTCGGAACAAGAAGCGGAAATGGCGGCCAAGGCCTTTGGGCATTTTGCCTCTGCCTTGAGTGATTTTGATGCGACAGAGCTTGAAGATGTGATCCCCCAATTTCACCATTTACCGGGACGCATGGCCTTACTAAAGCAGGCCGCTGAACTCGATAGTCAGCATCGCTTAGCGCTCTGCCGTCATTGGGTCGATTACGCGTTATCTCAGCAGGCTTTGCTGGATGAACTTGCAGAAATATCGCCAAAGCTGCCGCTACGAATTTGTCATAACGACACTAAAATCAATAACATGCTTTTCGATAAACGCGACATGTCCAGCATGGCGATTATCGATTTAGATACCTGCATGAAAGGTCATCTGATGTATGACTTTGGTGATATGGTCCGCACCTTCTGCTCGCCAGAGGAAGAAGACTCAACGGCTTTGGATAAAGTCCAAGTGCGCCAAGATATCTTCGCCGCGATTTGCCGTGGCTACTTGAGCGAGTTGGGTGACGTTTTAACGGAAGACGAAAAGCGCAGTCTGTGGCTCGGTGCTCGGGTGATTTGTTTGATGATAGGTGTTCGTTTTTTAACGGATTATCTTAATGGTGATGTGTATTTCCATATCCACCGCGAAGGCCATAATTTAGACCGCGCCGCGAACCAGTTTACCTTGTACCAAAGCTTGCTCGACCAAGAGGCTGTGCTTAAAGCTAATTTTTAATTCAGCGCTTGGATATCTGTACATTGGTATCTGTGTACTGATCCAATGCATTGTTAAAGCGTGTAGTCGAAAAACTTACGGCTTTGTGGGCCTGCGCTATTGGTGTTGACCTTGTTGGGGTGTTTATATTCGCCCCAACTTGCCACGTTGCGGCCCACGTTAAGTTTAGGGAAACTCAGTGGCTCGCTTAAACCTAATGTAACATCGCTATTCTTCGCGTTTGCTTCCATTCCCAAAAATTGCAGTAACTGACTCAAGCTTCCTGCATGGCTAACATCAATTGAAATAAAGTCTTCCCGCCCATTAAAGTAAGCGAATACTTCTTGCTGATGCTTTTGATAACAAGCAATTAAGTGCTCACTGCTGGCAGGTTCCGCCACTTTATCTATGGCGAAAGTATGCCTAAAACTGCGCTTTAATATTGGATGGAAGCGGCCTGTTTTTTCATCCAAATGGGGTGCCATTTTACCAAGTAACATCTGCATCGAAGGCAACCAAGTATTGATATCTCGGTCGAGATAGACAAACACTGCTTCGGGAAATAATAAATCCAACTGCTGATAATCGCTGAAACAAGGCGTGTCAGACACTGCATCGGCAAGCATAAATGCCTGCTTAGTAAAGGCCATGTGTGCCACTTTTAGCCCTTGCTCCAATAGCGCCACACTCACACTCGTGGTGCCCGTGCGTGGCAAACCTATGATAAAGACTTTCTGCTTTTTCACCTTTATCTGTTCGTCACTGAGCGCATTCGACTGGACTGGATGCATTGCATCTTGCGTCGCAATCGGTGAATGACCAGTAGGTTGAACATTGCCGATACGCTGTGCATTAGCAGTACATTGTACGTGAGTCGAGGTTGGTGAATTGTTGGCGTTATCAGGCATAGGTTAGGCTCAGAATGTGTGTCAGCGGTGCGGTAAAGCCGTAAGTTATCACCTCGGCGTTTCACATTGGCGTGTCAAATCAGCGGCGGCAGTATATCTCAGTGCGAAGGCTTTGTCGGTGGCTACACATAAAAGTCACGCGTAGCGGCAATACACCACAGTAAAGGCGCCACAGTATCGTATGGCCGCTGTACGATAAAAATGGCTGACCGCAAGGCTTAGAAACGAGCTCCCGGATTACCAACAAGGCACATTTCCCTGTATTGCATAGCCATGTTGGTATTGATGAGGCGAATAGGTTTGTTAATCGCCTCATTATGTGAGTAGAATAGGCTTGTTATTTGATTCATGGGGTAGATATGTGGATTTGGCAGCAAGCCGATTGGCCTAAGTTTCATTGGAACACCAGCAGCATTGATGCCTTGCTGCGTCAGGTCTATTTCAATCAGGGCCTGTTGCTTGGCAAGCAAATGCTAAGTCACGACGATAGCTTATTAACTTCAGACGCTGCACTCGACACCTTACTCGCTAACATTATCCATTCCAGTGCCATCGAAGGTGAAAAGCTCAATGCGGCTTCGGTGCGCTCATCCTTAGCTAAAAAACTTGGCGTGACTGAAGATAAACCGTATCCGACAACAGCGCAAACCGATGGTTTGGCTGACATTATGCTCGATGCCTTAAAAAATTTAGATACAGAGTTAACCCTTGAGCGGATATTGGGTTGGCATAAACAGTTATTTCCCCAGGGTTATACGCTGTTTAACCCTGTTATTGGCGGAGCGCTGCGTGGCGATATACCTATGCAGGTTGTCTCTGGCCGCATTGATAAACCAACAGTACATTTTGAGGCACCTTCTAGAGCAGCCTTGGATGCTGAACTGTCACAGTTTATCGAATGGTTTAATGCATCACGGCAAGCGCAGGTTTTAGATCCGCTTATCCGTGCGGCGATAACACATCTTTGGTTTGTTACTCTTCATCCACTTGATGATGGTAATGGGCGCATCACGCGTTTATTGACTGATTTAGCTTTGGCGCAAGCGGAGAAACGCTCGATTCGTTTTTACGCTATGTCGGTCAGTATTCTTGCCCGTCGCCAAACTTACTATGACATTTTAGAGTCCACTCAAAGGGGGGATGTCGATATTACTCCTTGGTTAGTATGGTTTTTTGAGACCCTCAATGATTGCTTACTCAATGCGATGGCAGATGTGAGCAGAACGCTGTCGAAAACTCAGTATTGGCAAAGTGTCGACCAATCTTTATTGAGTCAAGAGCAAGCCAAAGTACTCAATTGCATGTTAGACGGCGATTTTGAGTTAGGGATTAATAGTAGCCAGTATCAAAAGGTTGCTAAGGTGAGCCGCGCCACCGCCACCCGTCATCTTGCGCAAATGGTCGAACAGCACTTTTTAGTAAAAGCCGGCGCCGGTGGCCGAAGTACCAGATACTTATTGCCACTCAGTATGAAACGATAAAGGTTAGGCATGTTATCAAGCACTTGCATTCCAGTGACTCGGTGAATAGAAACCTAGGGTTTCTAAGTTTATGAACGAGAGCCATGGAAGGCGAACTGGCAGTTAAATAGGGAATGTTCAAGTCCCAGGATGCTCAACCGTGACGTCCTGTCACGGATAGTCACTTCCATGTTAGTGCCTAATCCTGTTAGCCTTCGCGCATATCTGTTAGCCAGTAGAACCAATCGCTTAATAGAAATTTGAGATAGATACTGGCCCAAAGCCGACGTCGGCGGCCGAAGTACAAGGTACTTATTGCCGAGTGGTTGGTAAGTAGATTGCGGAATTTGCCGTCTAAATGTAATCAGCGGCAACAATCATTTTGCATTTTGTGAGTGACTACCCTGTGCGATGTTATGTCCAAATCATTAAGTGCTAGGCATTTAATGTGACTCATAGTCCGTAGACGTATTGTCTACAAGTAAAGATCATCATGAAAACTCTTCAAAGGATTATTCATGGAAGATCATTTGCTTACCTCATTCGGTACTCATCTAAAAAGTTTGCGACTTGAGAGATCTTTTTCTCAGGAGCAGCTTGCATTAAAAGCTGACATGGACAGAACCTATGTCAGCGGCATTGAACGTGGGCAACGCAATGTTAGTTTGATTAATCTTTTTAAGCTTGCCAGTGCTTTAGATATCTCGGCGAAACAACTTCTTGATTTTACCGTTGAGGGATCATTATGACTCAACGAGCATTTTATTCGGCGAGTTTTAAAGATTTTCTATCTGCTGAGCCCGATGCGATTACCGGGCAGATATCACGTTTCCATACTCAGCATTTATTGCATGCACAAACTCGTGCTTGGTGTGCTGAAATTGAAGTTCTCAAACGCTCCTTGGCCGAGAGCGTTGAGCGAGAAGGGCACATTTTCATTGAGTTTATGATCCCACGAATGGGACGACGTGCCGATGTCGTGATTATATTTAAAGGGATTGTTTTTGTTGTAGAGTTTAAAGTTGGCGCAAAAGTATTTACTGCTGCAGATATGGGGCAAACTCATGGATATGCTTTAGATTTAAAAAACTTTCATCGCGGTAGTCATGATAAATATCTAGTTCCTCTGCTTGTCGCCACGAAAGCGACGAGCCAATCGAAAAATCCAGAATTCGCCGACACCAACAATTATCGAAGCGGCGCAAGCGCTATATGCGCAGCATAAAGTCGAAGATATTGCTCGTAGTGAAGCCGACACTCAAAATCTTGGACAAACGAGCCAGCAATTACTTCAGTTGATTCACAATGCTCGGATCAATAAGCGAAAAATCATTTGTTTCGTTACCGGCGTTCCGGGTGCGGGCAAAACCCTTGTAGGGCTTAATATTGCGAGTGCGCATTCTAATGCTGACGAAAAGGAATATGCAGTATTTTTAAGCGGAAATGGCCCTTTAGTCTCTGTTTTGCAAGAAGCCCTGGCGCGAGATAGACGTGATCGCACTAAAGAGAAAATTGGCGATTGTCGACGACATACTGAGCAATTTATTCAGAATATCCATAAGTTTAGGGATGACTCGCTTACATCGAACAAACCCCCAGTAGAGCAAGTAGCTATCTTTGACGAAGCTCAGCGTGCTTGGAATGTTGAGCAGACTAGCAAATTCATGCAGACCAAGCGTAATCAAGCTGGATTCAATAAGTCTGAGCCAGAATATCTTATCGAAGTGATGGACCGCCATGAAGATTGGGCTGTAATTATTGCGTTGATCGGCGGTGGACAAGAAATCAACACCGGCGAGGTTGGGCTTTTTGGATGGTTGGATGCACTTGGCAACCGATTTACTCACTGGGATGCTTATTATTCTACGGATTTACTTAATGGTGAGTATGTGTCTACGGGTTTAACGACTCGCGACTTTTCAAAAGGTACTTTGTTACCTTGTTTACATTTGGCGACATCGATGCGTTCATTTCGAGCCGAAAAGTTGTCAAATTTTATCCACCATTTAGTTAATGGTAACAGTGGCATGGCTTTGAATGTTTTGGCGACTTTTAAGCAAAAATATCCAATTAAAGTTACCCGAGACTTAAAGGCTGCTAAATGTTGGATAAAATCTCAAGTGCGTGGGACTGAAACAATGGGAATGCTAGCCTCGTCAAATGGTATTCGATTAAAAGCTGAAGGCATTTTCGTCAAAAACAAAATTGAGCATAAAGATTGGTTTTTGGGGCCGATAGAGGATATTCGTTCTTCACATTTTCTTGAAGATGTCGCCACAGAGTTTGATGTTCAAGGGCTTGAGCTTGATTGGTGTTTGGTTGCTTGGGAGGCTGATTTTAGATTCGGTCATGCAGGTTTTGAGCATATGCAGTTTCGAGGCTCAAGCTGGGAACAACGACAACGGGAAGAAAAATGCAGGTATCTTGAAAATGCCTATCGAGTCTTACTGACGCGAGCGAGGCAAGGAATGGTGATTTTCGTCCCTAAAGGCGATGAGTTAGATATTACTAGAAAACCGGCTTTTTATGATTCGACTTATCAATTTCTAAAAGCGTGTGGAATCGAAGAGCTTTGAACTTTTGAGTGAGACACGAGCTAACTTTATTATCCTATTTGCAATATCAACTTTACCCATTGGATAGATAGAGTTGCTCCGCTTTTACAGGTATCGAGCATATCTCTCATTCAACATATGGGTAAAGTAGGGATGTAATTCCTAGTCGCTTACAAGTTGAAACTTATCTGAACTCGCCAGCTTCTCCATCAAAAACTCAATCAATACACTCACCTTAGTCGGCAAATGTTTTCGCTGTGGATAAACCGCGTAGATGCCATGTTCTGGGATGGGATGGTCTGCGAGCAAGGCTTGTAGGCGGCCAGCTTGTAAGTCGGTGTCGACCATGAAACGGGGCAGGTTGGCTATGCCTAAACCATCGAGTGTAGCTTGGTGGATGGCATCACTATTGTTGACTTGATAGTTACCGTTCGGCTGGATACGAGTGGGGCCCTGCGGGCTTAAAAAGGTCCATTCAACACCATCACGAAAATATGAGTAGAGCAAACAGTTATGTTGGCTAAGTTGCTGTGGCGTTTGTGGTGCAGCGTGGCGAGCAAGATACTCGGGTGAGGCGCAAATGACACTTAAACAAGGGGCAATTTTACGGGCAATCAGGCTCGAATCTGGCAGTTCGCCGATGCGAATCGCCAGATCGAATCCGCCAGCAATTAAATCGGTGGTCTTATCATCCATCTGCATTTGCAGCTGTATTTTTGGATAGCGGCGCAGAAACTCGGGTATCAAAGGGGCGATATGCAAGCGGCCAAATACCATAGGGACGGCGATGCGTAAATTGCCCTGAGGCGCTTGTTGTAGCTCAGAAATGGCGTCCAAGCCGTCTGCTGCGAGTTTAACTGCAGGACGAACATAGTCAAAATAGCGGGCGCCCGCTTCGGTAAGACTTAAGCTGCGAGTGGTACGGTGCAAAAGTTGAATACCCAGACTTTGTTCTAATAGGGTAATGCGTTTACTCACCGCCGATTTACTCAGTCTAAGCTTTTGACTAGCAAGCGAAAAGCTACCGCATTCCACGACAGTGACAAAGATAGGTAGTGCCGAAAAGTGCTCCATGGTGTCCTTAGATTATCGCGTTCCCCTGCCATTATTGTTGATGATACCTCAACAGTCAGTTTTTATTATCGTGGTTATCATCGCCCTTGATGCAAGGTAGACTAATGCACTTGCTGATTGCGGGTGTCGACTGTGAAGCCTAGTTATTTTCGCGCTCATCGCTCATGTTTATCGCTTATCTTGATTACTGCTAGGCAGTTAGCCACAGTATTGCCGCAATCGCCGATGTACCATTCTCGATGCCACTGAACGGCATGGGATGGGTCTTAGCTATTTTGTCAGAAAGAGAGTTCCTATGTCCTTGCCTTACCAATGGATTTTGTTCGATGCCGATGAAACCCTATTTTATTTCGATGCCTTAAAAGGGCTTAAATTGATGTTTAGTGAGTTTGGGGTCGATTTTACCCAAGCCGATTTTGATGAGTATCAGTTAGTTAACAAACCACTTTGGGTCGATTATCAAGATGGCAAGATAACTGCCGCTGAGTTGCAGACCATACGTTTCGAGCCTTGGGCTGCCAAATTATCTGTCACGGCGATGACGCTCAATAGTGCCTTTTTATCGGCAATGGCCGAAATTTGTTCGCCGCTACCCGGTGCCCGCGAGTTATTAGCCGCGCTCCAAGGTAAGGCAAAATTAGGCATCATCACTAACGGTTTCACTGAGCTACAAACCGTGCGATTAGAGCGTACAGGCTTACAGCATCATTTTGATATTTTGGTGATTTCAGAAAAAGTCGGCATAGCCAAACCTGATGTGGGCATCTTCGAGCACGCCTTCGAACTCATGGGTCATCCTGAGCGCGATGCTGTGCTCATGGTCGGTGATAACCCGCATTCAGATATCCAAGGCGGTATCAACGCAGGTATTCATACTTGTTGGTATAACGTCCACGGCCACGATGTACCCGCCGGTATCGCCCCGCACTATCAAGTGAGCTCGCACCAAGAGCTGCAAAAAATCCTGTTACCGTAAAGGATTGTTCACTGAGCCTAGTTCAGCACTTCGCACGCGATAGGTTTGGCTAAGAGTGAGTGCTTTAACTGATATCCCCTCAGTGTCATAAAATACAAAAAGCCCTTACATTAAGGGCTTTTTGGTATCTAAAACGCGTTAACTATCATTACTCAACGTTTTGGATCTGAATGTTTTTGTTTTCAATAAAACCATTATTTAACAATAGCTAGTGTGCTTTATTTCTTGGTAATTCGCATTGATACCCACCGATATACCCACCAGTTGAAAATGGCTAGGGTGAATTCCTAGATTAGCCGTTTGGGAATGAAATAAGCCAAATTACTGTTGGTCCTTAGCTTTTGTATCATCAACTTTATTTACATTTAGTTTGTTGAGTTTTTCTGCTAGTTGTCGGTATTTTTTTTGCTCTTCTTTCTTGAAAAGGCTAGATGTTCTTTCAATGAGACCAATCAACTCGTCGCAGTATTCTAGTAAGCAATTTAAATTGCTAGATAATGCATCAATTCGCTGATCTTTTTCTTCATTGCTTTTCTGGAACTTAAGATAACTATCAATTGGTGGTGTTTTTAGCGCTTGTTTGGCGGCTTTTGCTGCTTCCCTTTTTTCCTTTTCGGTGCTTTTTGCAATCTTTTTTTGTTCTATTAAATTTTGGAAGTTGTTATCAATCAGGTTTTCTAGGACTTGACTCAGTGGCAAGTTCGCATCGACTGCCAATTTTCTGAGTTGAGAATGATGCTGCATAGAAATTGGGTAGGTAATTGATACTTTGCCATTTTTCTTGTTTTCCTGTCTCTGAATGACACTCCGCCAAGCATCCTTCATATTGCGGACCAATAATAGCTCATTGCCATATTGCTGTTTGTACTGCCCAAGTCCAATTTCGAACGAGGCTGGATCAACTGGATAGTGAAGTACAATTTTCTTTTCTAAAAAGTAACCCTCAGCCCACCTCACCATATCCACGTTCTTGAAGTCTATCCAATCAAATGGACCTTTAGTCTCAACCATAGATTACCTCTAATAAACGTTAATTTAGATTATGAAGTCATAATAGTAGTTTTATCTAATTAATATTACTTAGTTTAGTTCTAAGATCTTTACTTAATCTGATAACTAAATCATGCTATTTTGTCAATGTCTTAATTTATTTCTTAATTACGTGACTTAGTCACATACTCTGTTTAATAGGTACTTTTAACGCTACTAAAGTCAGTTTTTGTTTAAGTTAACGAGGTGAAAATGTACCTAAATGCCATCAGTGTTGAATTGTCTTTACCTAAAGAAAACCACCTTGTACAAGGTGGTTATTTGAGACGTTTTATTGCAAAACCTGAACTAAAATTCTTTTTTATTCGACTGATATATCAATATGGTATCGATGAAATTAGTGGCGTTAGTATTGAGGCGTTAGCTAAGGCTTTAGGCGTTTCTAAGAACACTTTCGTTGATGGAATGACATTGTTATGCCGGATTGGCTTTTATAGAAAATCGTTGAGTAAGGCTATTAGCACTTCAGGGAAAGGACGCCCAGCTTGCGTGTATAGCCCAACTGATAAACTCAATGAAAAGCTGCAGCGAGGAGATTTAGAATGTTACTGGAAGGTCTTGATTGAGGATTTATTAGTTGATTGTGGCGACAATCAAGTAGGCCTGCGACATCCATTAAAATTAGCTAATCGTTTACTACTTATTACTTTTTTAATGCATGCCGATGAGTTTGGAAAAGTGCATTCTCTGGGGTATTCGTGTTTACAGCAACTTACGGGTATGTCTAAGCAACAGCTAGCTTCACAACGTAAAACGTTAGCCGGCCTTGGTTACATTATTGACTATCAACCAGGAAGGCCTAAGTTCGCGGAGAAGCAAGTTCTGCAGAGTAAGAGCTGCTATTCTATAAATACCTACCATTCAAAATTCCCTGAACGCACTAGGCCTGTAGAGTTGATGAATCAATGGGAAATTAATCCAAAGAGGTTGGTGCAAGAGGCTGCCAAAGTTGAAATAGCTAAGCAGCAGTTTCAGGCGCTCTCATCCAACAAAATAGTTGACCCAGCTGTAGCTGTAGCTGTAGCTGAAACCAACTATCTGGTTGCTCGCAAAGAGTTTGCAACCATTGTCGGCGATGGTAATGCTTGGAAGTGTTACAGCTACTTCTGTAAAAAATTCATCGATAAGCAAAATTTTGATATGTTGAATCAAAGAATTGTTTTTTACGCGTCGTCGATGCTGACCAAGCACTGGGACCTGTTTTCAACTCAGACATTACATTGTGGCCAACTTGCAATTGCGACAAGTATTAAAAAAGAAATTTCAGATGATGTTTTGTTGGAAATAATGACGGATCCTGAAAGTATTCAGAAATTTGATGTGCAGCTGAGTAGTGGTGAATTGGCAGAGTCATTTTCTGAGCTTCTTCTTAACAGCAGCTTTGGGTTAGCAAAATTTGTCTATAGAGAATTGACTGAATTCGTAGAGCACAAACCTACAGGCAAAATTCGAAGCCTAAAAATTTTACCGATGGTGTATGTTTCTGCAACTATGCACATGCCAATCAATGTGCTACTTACTGAGAAATAGCAGGCAAACGAGAGATCTTAATTATTTAATTATCGAGTAATGTGATATCCCATCGCCCTTGTTCGCCCGATCTGCTGCTCAATGATTGACGGGGATTTCAGTTATTGCGATTGTCTGTTTGTTAATACTACAACCCTGTAGCCATACCTACTACTCAATACTATTCCTTCAGCCAGTATCTCTAACACTACCTTATGAACATACAGGGTTAGCTGCCATCAAAGGCGAGCTAACCTTTGCAAGTGATATCAAGCCCTTTGGGGCTTTTGAGTTATAAATTACACAAACCCCATACGTTATGAACAATAACCAATATGGGATATCAATATGTACTCACGTCACACCTCAAACACTAACCTTACCGTCATCAGCAATGGCCAATACCAAGGCCTCAATGTTTATCCTAGGCCACTAAGCGCTG
>NZ_JAKKRO010000061.1:0-30921 GCF_025654235.1 Shewanella sp. SM32
GATTGCCCTTGGCATCGTTTAACTTCCCTATAGACACTAGAGCGATGACAATCAATGCATTTAGCTATGTGTGCTATCGAAAAGCCCTGTTCTAACAGTACGGAAATCTGGTATCGTCTTGCTTCGGTCAATTGTTGATAATTCATGGTGATACTCTTTTACTTTGGCGAGATAAAGCGTACCACTTTTCAGCAGTTGGCTTCTTCTACACCTCGATTAGAGTGTCGCAGTTATTATCTGAATTCTGGGGTAAGCAAGGTATCAACTTCAGTCGCCGTGGCCACATCACTACTGCAGGCTGTCTGTACTTTTGCCATTGTCTATTCCATCGGGTATGAATGGCCGCCAGAAAACCTTGCTGCAGCCTTGTTCTTCAGTCTGGCCATAGTCACGCCAGCCCTAAAGCTCGGGCATGGGCTTGATTATCTTGCCACGGGCCGCGCTGCAGCTCAGCGACTAACGGATTTTCTTGAGCAATCGAGAGTTCCTGTTGGTAACGGCAATATTGAGCTTAATACACCTATGCCGCTCACCCTCACGAATGTTGTGCCTTCACTGTCTACAAGCAATCAATCTGTGCCCATTAACTATCAATTTAGATCTGACAGAGTGACGACAGTTACAGGGATCAGTGGTGTTGGCAAATCCACATTACTGCGCTTATTAGCTGGCATGGAGCCGCTACATGCCGGAGATATTCGACTCGCTGGTATGGCACTCAAAGAGATGAATGAAGCCTCGATTAATCGCGCGATCATGCTATTACCGCAAAGTGCGGGGGTGTTGGCAACCTCCATCGCGGACAATCTCGCACTCACCGCACCTGATGCCACGGATGAGGATTACTTAGCAGCATTACACTGCGCGCAATTGGACAAACCCTTAAATACTCATGCAAGCACACTGTCTGGCGGTGAAATACAACGCGTTAATCTTGCCCGTGTGTTTCTTTCACCCGCTAGGGTGATATTGCTTGATGAACCCACATCGGCCCTAGACAGCGAAACGGCGTTTAACGTGTTCACAGCACTACGACATCACGCAAAAACAAACCACAAAACGATTGTGATGGTCACCCATGACTTAGCGCTTGCCGATCTGGCGGATGACAAGCTCGCACTCAAGCATCACAGGGAAGGAGAAAGCCAATGATAAATCGTCCCCAAGATTACGCAGCCATAAAGCACTTAATACCTGTTGCCTGCGGTTGGGCTGTGGCGGCCATATTGGAAGCCGCATGCTACATTCAACTGGCTTTAGCCATTATTGAGCAGCAATCACCGCAAAAAGTGCTATCGATTGCCGCAATAACCATACTCACTACAATACTGGCTTCGCGTTCAGGTTTTTGGGCTGGCGCAAGGCTGGCCAATGCGCTCTACAGTGCATTAGGCACGACCATGCAACAAGCTAAACTATCTTGGTTTACACCGAGTGTCAGGACACTACTCATAGAAACTGTCTCTCGGAGCATTCCTGGCTTTATGAGTATTCCGGCACATCAATTTCAGGTATTTATTCATGCACCGCTTATTCCGCTCTGCATTACCTTTGGCATAGGATTGATCGGTGGCATACCACTGGTACTGATGTTGGCTAGCTTGTTGCTCGTGTCATTTGTGATTCAGAGTGTGGCGCAACGAGCCCTTGCCCGCGCAGATATGGACCGAAACAACACTGAATTGGCAGCAGAGCAGTCAACCCTTGAACTTATCGACCACTTAGAGTTACTGCGCACAGCAGCAGGATATAGCGGCGCAACAACACGGTTGGAGCAAAACTGGCAAACACAAGAAATCGCACTGGAACGAACTAATCGCGCCGCTGCTATAGCAACATTACTGTCGGCTATCGCCAGCTTTTTACCTATTGCAGGCATGGCACTCTATCTGGTGCTATCCGGTATAAACAATACGCCAATGCTGCTCGCTGTTTTGATGTTGACCATGCGCGCGGCGGCGCCACTTGAAACTCTCGCCGTGGCGGCAATAAGCATTAATGATCAGTTAGCGGCTATTAAACACTATCGACAAGCGACTCATGCGCCAACGCTCAAAGAGCCAAGCCAAGCGCAACAAAAGACACCGAACAATCATACAATCGAATTGAATAACGTAACATTTCCCCCTGCGGTGCAAAATATCAATGCCACTATCGAGCCAGGTGAACGCGTGCTGATTTGTGGCCCGAGCGGTTCAGGTAAAACCAGCTTACTTAAGTTATTGATGCGCTTTGATGATCCCACTCTAGGCCTGATCACTTTGGGCAAGGTTTCACTCACGTCAATCCCCGCCGCTGAACTTGCCCGCTTTTTCGCCTATGTGCCGCAGGATCCACTCATCTTTACAGGCACCATTGCCAGTAACATTCGTATTGGTAACCCAGATGCCGACGATCAAGCCGTAGATAAAGCGGCACGCCAAGTGGCGCTGGATGAAGTATTAGACAGATCAAAACTGGGCATTTACCAAGAAGTCGGCTTGCAAGGCGCAGGGTTATCGGGAGGAGAACGCCAAAGGCTTGCCTTAGCACGCGCGCTTATCAAAAATGCACCGATTCTGATAATGGATGAGGCCACCTCGGCATTGGATGAAGAGACAGAAAAGCGCGTAGCCAAGGCTATTTGCGAACAGAGTTGTACATTGGTTTTAGTTTCGCACCGAAACCAATCACTTTGGCAGCCAACCAAAATAATAGAATTTCATCAATCAGTTGCCTCAAAGTAGGATCGGCTTTCTACGCATTAAAAAACTGAATTACAGATATCTGACACAGATTACAGTGATTAATTTGTCGTTACAGACCAACATCTCAATGAGCAATAACTGCAGCCGAAATGACATGAATCATTTCGACTGCAGTTATTGCTCGTGCAAAGGAAGATGAGCATCGCTGTAGAACCGACCAAGCCTTGTTGGCATAACGCTCACTGAATCAAAGCATAAATACTCGAGCTTCCTCTCGCTTTTGAGCTATAAAATCCCTCAAATTATCAGCTACCCGTTAATAAACTAGTAACCATATTTTGCGACAGGGTGCCAGTTTTTATTAACATCCTCTTCAATAAACTTTTGTTTTTCTTTGATTAAATCCGATTCAACTAACCCTATCGCTTGATGGGCCTTTTCCTTAGTACTGATATCTGGATAAGTAACTTGAGTCACGTTAAGTTGCTTCAATATTCCAGCGAGCAGATGACGTGCTTCGTTCGCTTGTTCGATGGCTTTATCTAAAAGCTGCTTACCTTCTTGTGGATTATGTGCATACAAACCATGTGAGGACATGGCAAAGTCCCAGCGCCACTGACTGTGTCGTATCGCCATAATGGGCTCATTCATATTCTCCCATTTAGCACCTGCATCCCATGCCGCTTTGGCTTCATAGTGAGCCTTGACGAGCAGAGCTTCAACTTCGCGGGCTTTGGTCTCAATCGTTAATTTATTGGCCGCGAGCTTGGTTTCAATTTTGGTTTTACTGCTATGGCAGCCACTGCAACTGTTATCAAAATGCGGTAAAGCTTTATCAACTTTATGGCTAGTAAATTCAACACCTTTTGCATCCTGCTGAGTAGGCATGTGGCAGGTAATGCAAGTGACACCGACTTCGGCATGTTTACTGCGACTCCAGTGTTCAAACTCAGGATGACGTGCTTTGAGTACGGGCGTTTTCGAAAGAGGATGGATCCATTCGAAGAAGCGGCGAGTGTCATAATATTTTTCAATATCGTCGGCTGTGCTGCCAAAAATCCAGGGAATATTAACAACATTACTTTTTTCCGGACGGAAATAGTAAGTGACATGACATTGACCACATACCTGCGCACCTTGCATATTGGTATCTTGTTTATCGAATGGCAGGTGAATTTTAGCCATAGCCTCTTGGGCATGGGGGCGAGGTAAAGTTAACTTATTAGTGCCAGATTCATGGCAATCACTGCAATACACTACGCTTTGGATCTCTTTGCCCAGATCGGTAAAGTTTTTAGCGGAGTATCCTTCAAATCCCAGTTGTTCAATCAATCTAGGGGCATCCGGTGTCTTGCAGGTCCAACAACTGGCGGATAATCCTTTCTCTCCAGCCTTAGGGGGGACACCTGTACGTAAAGTATGCGTCACATCAGCAACGGCAAAATGGTGTCCACGTGGGCTATGGTACTCTTTGGCATAGGAAGATCCTGCCCAGAGTATGATGCTGGCGGGATAATTGGCGAGCATATCCTCGCGCTCGACCTGTTCAGAGGTCGCTTGCCAAGATTGATATTGGTTAGGGTATTTTTGTTGATTGCTAGTATCGGAAGCCGCTACAGATGTACATGTAGTTATGGCGAGCAAGCAAATCATTTTTAGCAATGTAACTGTTTTCAAATAAGTTTTCACTTTGTATCCTTTTGTCCTAACATCAATATTAACCTGGGCGCCCATCGATACGGGGGCGAGAAAGTATCGGCAAGTAATGCCATACAAACAGTGCAAATGCGATAAACCAGCAACTGCCAGCCAACCATAACCAGACTTGGGTGTGGGCCGGAAACCAGATGGGCATTAGCGCCCTGAGCAGTGCCGCTAACGGTAGGCAAATAAATGCCAAGATCATCTTAGGGCCCTCATAAATATTTCGACTTGTGTGCCCGAGTGACACTCTGGAAATCATCGAAAGACACAGGGTAGCCATACAGCCAATAGCAAATAGGTGAAGCAAACTGCGATAGGCATATTCATTATCGAGATACCAACTCATGGCTAACAGGCTGAGTGGCAACATTAAATAGGCAAGATGCAAGGACCACAGCATAGGTTCCTTCAGTGTTTTATGGGGTAACCAGCGTGCAAATCGGACCAGCTGCAAGAGCCCTGCAATGAGCAGTAAGCCTCGCTCGACTTCCAGAGGTATAAGGTGGATGAGTGATTGAATGACGAGCAAGATCATTGTCAGGATCAGCGGGTATTCAATCCAAGTTAAGGGTTCTGCTTTGGTGGCCTTAATGCGCATCGCGGTAAAGAATGGAATGACACGCCCACCGACTATGGTGATAAGTAAGGCTAACCACCATAACATCGCCTGCCAGATCTGGTTGGCAAGAATAAAGTCGCGCTCAAAAAGGGCGTAATAGCTGACATTGTTAATCACGAGTGCAGCAAACAACATGATCGGAAAACCAATATTGCGCCATTGCTTCACCTTATAAATGCAGCGCCATAGGGTAAGGCTTGCCATACCAAGGAACAATGAATCAAACAAGGCGGGCAAAATGAGCGGAACCTGCATTGGGAGTAAGAGTAATAATCGTGCAAGTAACCAGCAGCTAAAGGTCAATGCAAGTGGCCATCCCTTTAATGTAGGTTGGTTGGTCCAATTTTGAACGGCTGTCAGCAAAAATCCACACACAATTGCCATAGCAAAACCGAACAACATTTCATGTGGATGCCACCATAGCGGCAATATTTGGCTCCAAAAGGATGAAGGGAAAAAGCTATATTGGGGAGTAAACCAAGTTAATAGCCACAAAGGGATATATAGCGCAGCTAATATTGCTCCCCCAAGGAAAAAAGGTCTAAAGCCTAAGCGCCATAACGCGTGAGTACGTTCGGTTTGTGTAGGATCATCAATATTTAGCATAGTTGTTAGCCGAGTAGCAGAACGATGACGAACACACTTAAGATGCATTCAATATAATCCTTATATTGTACTGTTATGACCTTCAATTCAAACTAAATCTTAGATTTTGGAACTAAGATCCCAAAGATGAACAAAAAATAAAGTGTCGTGGAATACTCATTTCTGACGGCTAATAGGCTTGATCAATGTACTGCGGGTTCATGATGGACAAAGGTTCGATGCAAACTTTTACACAGGTAACGGCACAAACAGTCACACATTGGTAAATTTTAGATGGGAGAAATACCGTTTTGATTTAAATAACCGTGGCTTTGATTGGCCTATCTTATTTCGAACACAGCCAAGACTTTGATAGCACAGGCAGCTCAATTTATAACGGCGATAACAGTTGCAGATGATTATGTGGTAACTCGCTTTAGCATCGATTATCAGGCTAGAAACTGGCGGATTAGTGACTTCGCCAACAACCTATTTGATGAACAAGCATTGACAGCAAATAGCCTACAAGCCGCAGTTATGTGGAGGGTTACAACAAAAAAATGGAAATAGTACCGGCAATTGGTAGCGTTAAAAAATGGCGAGTTATTCAATCCAAGCAAAATCATTTTTTTCGTTTTATTCAACACAAAATAAAACGGCTCGCATATTTCTATGCAAGCCGTTGTTTTATTTGGCAGGGGTGGCAGGACTCGAACCCGCAACCATCGGTTTTGGAGACCGCTGTTCTACCAATTGGAACTACACCCCTGTTGACGTGGGGCATTATGCTAAAAGCACTTCCAAAGGTAAAGTACTTTTTATGGCAAAACTCATTAACTGAAGGTTTTTCAAACAAGTTAGGCTATTGCTGTTGATTTAACTGCCACTGAGATTAAAAAGCCATCGCATATTAGCTTAATGACGTAGTAGATACTTAGTTTAGAGCCCATAGGTTAATAGTAACTCGACTAAATGATCCCACAACAAATCAGTTTGATGACGTCGAATAAGTGTGCCGTTTCGGCCATTTTGAGGTTCTTAAGGGTTAAAGACGCGCATTTATCGAAAAAAGATCTGAGTTCGATTTATAAAATCGGCGTTTTATAGTATAAGCATCGTCAATTTCATACACAGCTCGACGGAACCACTCATGTCTGACAAATTTTTCTTCAAGGGTCGTAAAACCCCTAAGCCGAAGCACGAAAGCTATGGCTACAACACTAAGCGTGCCGCTAAACCGGGTACAGAAGCATTACCATTACAATTAATTGTTGCCGACGAAGCGCGTAAACTCGAAGTTGCCGCGATAGTTGCCGAACACCAACTGCTCGCCAATATCGAAGTCAATGCCGACGTCGCTGAAGATATTGTTGAATTAGAAGGTTTATTAAATAAGCCTAAGACCACGACTTTCGAGAAAAAACCGAATCGTAACGAGCCTTGCGTTTGTGGTAGCGGTCAAAAATTCAAGAAGTGCTGCGGCAAGTAAGCGCTTTCATCAGCGTGATATAGATAGGGACTTTTGCTGTAACGCTTTTGTGCGTCGGGAATCGCCCCTTTTCTCCCCTCTTTTTAATTTCTCTCCCCAAAGCCAATTAATCTTCCAACTTTGAGATAAAAATCCGCTGCAAATCGTTATTCCATAGCTGAATAATTTTGCGGGTCTTTTCTTTATTCCAAAAACATTTACCAAATAAAATCAAACCCGCACCTTCAAAGCAGCGTTTATCTTCTATTTCAAATTGCGCTAATAATGGTTGCTTTATCCCATCGATAGGAATGCCGATATCTTTGCTGTCGGCAGGATTAAGCCAACTCATCGTCGGGTCAGTGTGGGATATCGTGCCCCAATACATGTGGGGTTTATTGTCGCTTGGGTCCGCATCGGCAAAATTGACAAACAGGTTCTTCGCCCGCCAACGGTATTTTCGCTCAGCGTCTGTGTATACCCAGAGATCCGATTTTGCTAAATCTGTACCGCGCAATAAACTGTGGAGTAACTTTTCGAGCCCTTGGCTAGGCACTCGTTTTTCAGTGGTATGTTCAGCGGTGTTAACTTGGTAGCCTGTTTTCGACTCTTGTATTCGATCATCCACTGACGATGCAACAGACGCTTTCGATGGCTCAGGCATAGAGGACAATTTAGGCGTTGGCTCAGTCTTGCTGGTTAATACCTCTGCAGTCGAAACTTTGTTTGCAGGTGAATGGCGACGAGGTTTACGGCTAAAGTCGATCATTAAGGCATCGGCGTCCACCAGCTGTTGCTGCACTTCAATGGCATCTTGCTCCTCACGGGACTTTTGTGCCGAAGGTTTAAATTCAATACAATCGGCTTGGTGATATCGCGAGCCAAAACAAGCGGCTTTACCGTCTTTTGAGGCTTTACGGAAATATGCTTTACCACCGCAGGCGGGGCAAATTAACCATTGCCGCAAACGCTCGATATCCTCATCGGGTAATTGTTGAAACTTAAAAACACTATAAGTCGTTCTCGCAATTAAATGATCCTCTGTTTCGAGTTCACAAATAGCATCTAACATAGTGTTGTCCTTTATTTTCGACTGCTGGCAATACCGCTATCTATGCCCAAGCATTAATCCCAAAAGTGATAACACTTAACAGAAGCAAGATGCCAAGTACGCGGTAAATCAAACCTAAAGTACTGGTGCCTTGCGAGCACGCATCCGAATGTAATGGCATGATTTTAACTTTTGCGGCATCTTGGGTTTTGTGTTTCATTCTGCATCCTTAAAATATTTCGCCAATGGCATTATCAAACTTGAAGGAATTAATAATGCGGCTTTTGCGGCACTTGATGCATGATAAAAGGGTGTCAGTTGAGTGATTAACGCGTTGAAGCATTTGAGTGCGGCCAAGGCATCGGCGGCGGCATAATGAATTTGCGCACTGGATAAAGGCACGAGCTGCCAATTCGATAAGGTGACTTTTTTAGGTTTGTCGATACGAACACCCAAAAGCGCCGCAACTAATTGGCGCGTCCCCATTTCCTTCTCCGCTCCAAGTTGAGCCAGTGCCCAATTTAAATCTAATGTTGAGGCGACATTAATGCCCCATTGCCGCCTGAGAGCGTGTGCATCACTGCGTAAACCAACCCCGACTTTGAGTATAGTTTCATCTTCTAATAAGGCTTTTAACTGGGTGAATTGCTCACCCAAAATGGCATGCTGAAATAAATAACAGGTATCCACTGTCGCGATTTGAATAAGACTCAAGGGATGTTGCACGCCGCGCTCAAAGCTTGCACGGGTTTCAGTATCAAAACCTAAGACTTGCTCAGCCTGTAATAGTGCTAATACTGTATTAAACTCCGACGGCTCAACTACCTCGATGCGGACATGTTGAAATTCAAAAGCAGCTAACGCTGCAAGTTCAATATCATCAATACGTGTAGTCAAAGCGATACGTTGCTGCAGCCACAAATATGCCCACTGACGCTGCGCTTGAAGCTGAGTTTTAGCTTTAATCGCATTTTCAGCCTCGGCCGATACCCGCTCACTTTTCAGCGGCTCAGTCGAGGCATTGAGGTTATCAAGATAAGCCGTGCCAGCAGCATCCATTGCCGCCATTAACCCATCGGCATCTTTGCCAAACTCTTTACGTAACCAAGCCAGCTTACTAGGGGAGACACAGTACTTCATTAACTTCATTGTGCTCATCCTTGATGGTTGATGCGCGCAGCTAGTTAACTACGCAATTTCTGTATTCCTGTCATCGCAATAAGTGCAACAGCGCCAGCAACGACACCAAATAAGCCATTAAGAATACTTGGCGTCAGCACAGCAAACACAGGTCCAACAACACCAATGGCAGCAACCGCTTGTTCAGCATGGTGGATTTGCTCGCCGACTAGGTGTAGACCATGAGTTAAAATCCCACCGCCCACCATAAACATGGCTGCCGTGCCAATAATCGTTAAACTTTTCATTAATACGGGAGCTGCACTCAATAAACCAAAACCTAATTTACGGTTCATTTGAGTTAATACAGAGGCACCTTCACGTTGACTCAAGTACAAACCCGCATCATCCATTTTCACAATTGCCGCCACTAAGCCATACACGCCTATGGTCATAACGATCCCAATGACAGCTAACGTAAAAAACTGTGTCGATAGGGATTTGTCCGCCACGATACCAAGGGTAATGGCAATAATTTCCGCCGATAACACAAAGTCGGTACGAATCGCCCCTTTGACTTTTTCGGACTCGTAGGCGGCGAAATCTTTAATCTCAGGTAACTCCTTCTCTACTTGGGTTTCGTGTTGTTGCTGGCCTTTTCTATGGCTATAGCTGTGATGCAGTTTTTCAAACCCTTCGTAACATAAAAACAGTCCACCAAACATTAATAAAGGGGTGACAGCCCAGGGAATAAAAGCGCTGATAAGCATTGCTGCTGGCACTAAAATCAACTTATTACGGAATGATCCCTTAGCCACCGCCCACACTACGGGTAATTCACGATCGGCGCTTACGCCCGTCACTTGCTGGGCATTGAGGGCTAAATCATCCCCCAATACACCCGCGGTTTTCTTTGCCGCTACTTTACTCATTACCGCTACGTCATCCAAAATCGATGCGATATCGTCGAGTAAGGTTAATAAACTCGCTCCTGCCATGCTAAATCCTCAATAAATCATTCTACTTTTGCCATAGTAGCTTAGTTAGATTAGTTGCGTATAGCGAAATGCTTTCCAACTTAACTGCTTAAGTTACTTACGTTATTGGGACTGCTTGCTAATGTGAAAATGCCAGCAATCTAGATCACACCCACGGTGGAATTGCGCCACATTATTTATCGGAAAAGAGTATACTAAGCCCAGAATTTTTTACTCATTTGCCGTTACAGGATGTCAACATGACTCAAGATGAAATGAAAAAAGCTGCCGGTTGGGCCGCACTTAAGTACGTTGAAAAAGACAGCATTGTTGGTGTTGGTACGGGTTCGACTGTGAATCACTTTATCGATGCACTGGCGACCATGAAAGCCGATATCGAAGGCGCAGTCTCTAGCTCTGAGGCATCAACTCAGAAAATGAAAGCGCTGGGTATTCCCGTTTATGACTTAAACAGTGTCGATCGTTTATCTGTCTATGTGGACGGAGCCGATGAAATCAACGACCGTATGGATATGATCAAAGGCGGCGGCGCGGCATTAACTCGCGAGAAAATTGTCGCGGCGGTGGCTGAAAAGTTTATCTGTATCGTGGATAACACTAAGCAAGTCGACATACTAGGCGAATTTCCACTACCCGTAGAAGTCATTCCGATGGCACGCTCTTATGTGGCGCGTCAACTCGTTAAACTTGGCGGCGATCCAGTGTACCGTGAAGGCGTTGTGACCGATAACGGCAACGTGATCCTCGATGTGTACAATCTTAAGATCCTTAATCCAAAAGAATTAGAAAGTCAGATCAATGAGATAGTCGGTGTAGTGACTAACGGTCTGTTTGCCAAACGCGGTGCGGATGTGTTACTCGTTGGCACCCCTGATGGCGTAAAAACCTTTACTGCCAAATAAGTTAAGTGTAAAAATCCTATCACAGTCACAAGGCTGCTGATTGTAAAAATGCACAGTAAAAAATACGCTGTAAAAATGCCAGCCACTTTATTCAAAGTGGCTGGCATTTTTTATGGTTCTTTTTAGGGTTCAATGTTATTTGACTCAGCTGCCCATCGCACACAGCTTATATCAAACACTTTGCTTACCAAGCTCTGGCAACTAGACCTTTTAAGTAGAATCCTTCGGGGAAGGCGCTACCGATAGGGTGATCGCTCGCTTGGCTTAAGCGTTCAATAAACTGGATTTCACGTTTCGCATCGAGCGCGGCATCGGCCACGATTTTTTGGAACAGATCCGCAGGCATTAATCCTGAGCAAGAGAAGGTCAATAACACGCCGCCCGGATTCAACAACTGCAATGCAATCATATTGATGTCTTTATAACCACGGCAAGCCCCGTTTAACTGTGCCTTGTTATCGGCAAACTTAGGCGGGTCGAGCACAATCACATCAAAGGTTTTGCCTTCATCACGGTACTGGCGCAGCAACTTGAACACATCGGCTTCGTTGTAATGCACATTGTCATCACTCAAACCGTTCACTTGCATATTGAGGCGCGCTGTCGCCAAGGCTAGAGAAGACACATCGACGTTTTCAATACTGGCAGCACCTGCTTTCGCGGCGTACAAACCAAAGGTGCCTGTGTAGCAGAAACAGTTCAATACCGATTTATCTTTCACGAAACGGGCGGCAATGGCGCGGTTATCACGTTGATCGAGATAGAAACCTGTCTTATGGCCTTTAATCACATCGACGGCGATCTTGATGCCGTTTTCTTCGATAATCACTGGCATTTCTGGCAGAGTGCCGTGCAGTAAACCCGTAACAGGCAGCAGGCCTTCTTTCTTACGGGAATCCACATCGGAGCGCTCATAGATAGCACAATCTGGATATTGCTCAGCCAATAGCTCGACTAAGGTATCGCGCCATAGATCAGCACCTGTGCTCAGTAACTGGCACACCAACACATTGGCATATCTGTCGATGGTGATCCCAGGTAAACCATCGGACTCAGCAGCCACTAAACGATAGCCCGTTAAGCCTTGCTCGCGGATTAAATCGTTACGGCCGATTTGCGCCCGCTGTAAACGTCTGGCAAAAAACTCGCGATCAATTTCTTCTTCGCGATCAAAAGTCCAAATCCGCACTTGAATTTGCGACTCAGGCGACCAAGCACCACGACCTAACCAATGACCATCATGCGCGACCACATCGACTGTCTCACCCGCTTCAGGTTTTCCCTTAATGTTATGAATAGCATTGGAAAATACCCAAGGATGGCGACGCTCGAGCGACTTCTCGCGGCCGGGTTTAAGTTTGATTCTGATAGCCATAGTTGCCTTTAAAAATAGGGCCGCCACTAAAAAAGGGCTGCTGTCTAAAAATGGGAAACGGATGATATACCCAATGCCACCTAAGTGCGAGTACCGAACACGCCGAAGCGCTTATTTACCATCATCCACGGGTGGCCGATCATACCTTATTTTAACGGTTAATTCTGAATGATATTCATGCGAAATGATGTAGGAATGGTTAATGAAACAACGCTAACAAAACCGTAAAGACAACTGACATGATTTGAAATAAGACGAATTAATAAGCAAACACGAGAACTTAGCTACGTAGCGCTAACTCAACAATGACGGGCGCATGGTCAGTACTGTAGGCGTCGCGTTCATATTCAGGTCTGACTAAGTGTCTATCGCAGGTCTGATAATCTACGACTTGCGCTAAACTGCGGCCATGGCTCGCATCAAACTCACTCGAAAGCAAAATATAATCCAGCACTGAACCTTTAGGACCATAGTAATGGGTCGCCGCTCTGTGTTCCCTATGGTAAGCGGTATTGCCAGTCAAACTGTCCCTCAAGTTCGCTTCAATAAATAACTCATAGGCATCTTTAAGTTGATACTGAGCAAACACCGCCGCTAACGCCGCATCCGATAAATGCCCAAGGCCAGCGGCTTTAATGTCATTACTGTGGATACTCTCGCCCTGTATCGTTAACGCATCTAAGGCCCCCATTGTCAGACTGTCATTAAAGTCCCCCATCACGATAACAGGATGTTTAGATTCTTGCCTACGTACCAATATGCCATTGAATAATAATGCTGCTTCCGCGCCGCGCTGCATGGTGGATGCCCAGCGGCCTAAGGCTTGCTCTGTGAGTAATTGGGTTTCTGAATGCAGTTTCATGCTCGCTGCGGGCGCTAAATTATCTAAACCAAGTGGCTGATTTTTAAATAGCTTAGCTTCAAGTGGCTGATGTTCAAATAGCTTAGGTTCAAGTGCTAATCCGGCGCGTTTTGACTTAAAGTGCACCACATAATAGTCACACTTGCCGATGTGTGGCACTTCAACGGTTGCGCGCAGCACCTTACGGCTAAAGGCAAATTCACTCGATAATCCCATGGCTGCCACTAAACGCGTATCAGGTTCGACACTGCTGATTTCCACTATGGGATACCGGGAGGCAAGCGCGACCACAGGGCTGCGATAAATGTAATCACTGATAAGAGTTGGCTCATCAACGACCGCAAAATACCCTAGACCTTGCTCGCGAGCGATTCGTTTGAGCGGTTCAGGGCTAAACACTTCTTGAAATCCCACAATATCGGGCTGGCGATGTGCGAGAAACTCACTCAACCACTGACACTTTTTCTGCCATTGCCCATGGCTATAGATATTTTCAAAATCATAGTAAGCCAAAGGCGGCTCAATAAAGTTAAACAGATTGATACTGGCGATCTTGATATTCGCGGTGCACTTATGATCGATAGGTGCAGCCATTGATTCCAACTCATCAATATTGTGTGCCACAGCTTAATCCCCCAAAATCTGAATACAGCAAACTCTCTTAATCTGACTTAATCTGACTTAATCTGACTTAATCTGAGTGAGCACAATGACTCACCGCAGGCATGACAAGGGTATACCCGAAGTGCGCTAATGCCAAATTCCCCATTATGGATAAAGTGCTAACTCATCTCTGGCGACTCAAATACAGCTTACTGAGATAAGTCATACCGTTAAAAACCACAATTCAATATCACAGTTAAATCCGACAACAAAAATCAACCGCTACCCGCAAAAAAACAAACAATCACACAACAATGATTAGTACACAAAACCATCAGCACTCCCAACAAAATCACGCAAGCCCAAGAATGATCATAAAACTAACTTTTACTTAAAGTGTAAATTCAAACAAAAACATATGTAATAACATGTGCGGTTGACTTTACATTTCAGTCCCTTAGAATGTGGCGACTTTAATCATTGCGGAGACCCACTGTGGGCACACACATAAGCGACAGTAGATGCCCTGTCCAAAAGACAGGATTTAACGCCTAGCACTAGCCCGCAATATTTACTGCTACCTGCTAAGCAGGGTAGTAGTGTGAACCATTCTTCACTCAGCCTCCCCCAAAATATCAATCACAGACAATAAGCCTGAGCCTATGGCTGCGCTTTAGCAATTCCAGCATTTTGCTGGGGTTCAGTTATGTGTATTTATTGCATCTCAAAGCAAGTTTTTTGCCTCAGTGGACTTCGTTTTCCCTATGGATTTACATCTATGGGTTTACATCTGAGGAGCCTAAATATGGCTTACATAAACAACACATCAATTTTGCGATCTTTATCCTGCGCAAGTATCAGCTTGTACTACAGCATGAGTGCGGCGGCATCCCATCTCGAAGTGGATGATCCTGCCCTCGCAGAGCGCTGTGAATTAGAAATGGGCTGGCAACAACCTAGGTCGGATCATGCTCGCCCACAATTAAACGCGGCCACGACTTGCAGCCGCAATCAATGGGAATGGCATTTAGGATTAGCGTCCAATGCCAATGACGATATTCGTGAGGAGCAAGCTGAAGTCGGCATTAAGCTGCCGCTCAACGTAAACTCCCACTCAGATTCAGAGCAGCAACAGGATGATTGGCACAGCGCACTGGTGATCAACTTGCAGAAAAACCTCGATGCCAGTAACGAATTAGCCACCGAAGTCTTCGGCATTTTTGGCAAAACCTTAAGCGATTCTGATGTCAGTCTCTATGCCAATTTAGGTTTTACCCATGAATTTAATCAATCAACCCAATTGCTTGTGGGTATCGCGGCAGCGTATGAACTCAGTAGTCACCATCGCGTGATAGCCGAGATTTATCAAAAAGAATTGAGCGAGACTGCCTATCAGTTCGCTTATCAACACTCGCCGCAACAACAGCTACAGCTGGAATTGAGCTTAGGCAATGCCCTTCGTGGCAACGCGCTGCAACTTGGCGCAGACATCACCTTTTACTTTGGTCACTAGATCGTTGAGAGAATGAACTATGAACATGAATAACAGCACAAACAACACTAAAAAAATCATCCATAACCTGCAAATGATTATCGAGCAACGCAGTGCCAGCGCCATGGCTGAATTAGCCGAAAAACGCCACCCTGCCGATATTGCAGCCGTATTTAACGTCTTTAATCAAGCTCAACAAGTCTTATTATTGCAACTGGCCTCACCTAAGGTTTGCGCCAATTTGTTTCGCTACCTGACCGATGAATTGCAAGCCAGCTTAGTACAGCAATTAGATAAAACCACGCTATCTGCGCTACTGGTTCACATGGCTGCAGATGAACGTGCCGACCTCTATAATCTGCTCGATGAAACCCAGCAAGCGGCGATTTTACCTGCGCTAGCATTGGCCAAACGGGAAGATATGCGCACCCTCGCCGCCTATGATAAAGCTAAAGTCGGCGCGGTCATGACCTCGGATTACACATTACTGAATAGCCGCCATACTGCGGCAGAAGCAATTGATACTCTGCGTACTGAAGCTGCTGATAAAGAAACGATTTATCAAACCTATGTGGTGGATATGTTAGGCCGCTTAATAGGAACTGTATCTTTAAGGCAGTTATTACTGGCGCAGCCACACGAGCGAGTGGTCGACTTTATGAAACCCGATCCTGTCGCGCTCGATGCCAATGCCTTTCGCGAAGAAGCGGTGCAGATGATCGCCCATTACGACTTAATGGCGCTGCCAGTAGTCAATGGCAAAGGCCAGCTCGTCGGTATCGTCACCTATGATGATGCTATGGATATCGCCAGCTCACAGGCGGATCTTGAGTTCACAAAAACTGCGGCCATCGGCAATATTGACCATAACCTTAAAACTGCCAGCATAGGCTTACTTTACCGCAAGCGCGTAGTTTGGCTGGTAATCTTGGTTTTTGGTAATATTTTCTCGGGAGCGGGGATCGCCTTCTTCGAAGACACCATTGCCAGTTATGTCTCTTTAGTCTTCTTCCTACCTCTGCTGATCGATAGCGGCGGCAATGCGGGCTCACAATCGTCGACCTTAATGGTACGCGGCCTAGCCACAGGGGAAGTGGTTCTCAAGGATTGGTTATCTATGCTAGGGCGCGAGTTATTTGTCGCCGGATTATTAGGAGCCAGCATGGCAGCTGCAGTGTCCTTGCTAGGATTTTGGCGCGGCGGACCTGAAATCGCGCTGGTTGTGGCACTCACAATGCAAATTGTGGTGATTATTGGCAGCTTGATTGGTATGTCTCTGCCTTTCTTACTGAGCAAGTTAAAGATGGACCCTGCAGCCGCTAGTGCGCCACTCATCACCTCCATCGCCGACATCATAGGCGTGCTCGTGTATTTCAGCATAGCCACTGTGGTGCTCGACTTACCTATGCCATAAACCTAAGACCTCAAAGTGAACCAAGCTAAGTTAACCTTAGCGTGGTTCACTTATCATTCGATAGTGCTAACCCATTTATGACAAGGCATAAAAGCTTCAATAACCTTAAAAAAATTAAGAATAAAGCTTAAAGATCAGTTAATATTTCCATACCTGAATCGTTTTACTTTTTATTAACATTGCAGTATTTACCGCTGAGCCCAGTCACAGTAAGTCGATAAGCAATAGTGATAGTCCTAGCGACTTGAGAGGTTTTATATGTGGTTTAATTCCCAGCTCAAAGCTGAAAACCAGGCGCTTAAAGAGCGACTCATCCAACTAGAACGCCAACACCAAAATGAAATAGATGAACTGCGTGGCATGATCCGTGAAAATGAGACCATGCAGCAACAGTCGCGCCAAAATGCAGACCACTACACTGAAGTGATCGCCTGCCAAAACCAAGGCGGAGATATGCTTAATGCCGTGCGCGAAGGCTTAGCCAGCAGTGCCGAATTACTCTCTGCGGAAAAAGAATCACTGTCTGAACTCAATCAAGTTTTTGATCAAACCCGGGTGGCCATTGCCAATTTAGGCACTAGAGCGACTTATATTAATGATCAAGCATCGAACAGCATGAAAGCTGTCACAGAACTCGATGCTACGACCTCTTCAATCAATCAATTTGTCGCGGCAATTCAAGGAATTTCAGAACAAACAAACTTGCTGGCATTGAATGCCGCCATTGAAGCCGCCCGTGCAGGCGAAGCGGGACGAGGGTTTGCCGTGGTGGCCGATGAAGTGCGCCAACTTGCAAGCAAAGCCCATGAAGCCAGTAGCCATATTGAAAAGCTCGTGAAACAAATCGTCGCGCAAGCGGCTGAGATTAAAGAAATTGTTCATAATAATCAAAGTAGTGCAGTCGATGTAGCCACCTCATCAACCCAAATTGGCCAAGTCGTTGAAGATGTCCTGCAACGCTCAAAACAAATGCAGCACGTTATCCATAACGCAGCCACAGCGTCATTCTTGAATACCACTAAGCTCGACCACGCAGTCTGGAAAAGTAGCGTTTATCAATTAATTGAAAAACCACAGCATAACCACAATGTGAACTCACACACTGAGTGCCGCCTAGGGCAATGGTATTTCAAAGGATTTGGTGCCGAGAATTATCAGCATTTAAGTAACTTCAAAGCATTAGATGCACCACATAAAGCGGTACACGAGGCAGGAAAAGCGGCGCTCAATGCGAGACAAAAAGGTAATTTGCCTGAGATGGTCAAACAACTGCACTCAATGGAAGACGCCAGTATGCGTGTTGTACATTGCATTGATAACCTTATGCGAGATGTATATCGAGCGTGATATATAGGCACAGAAAGATAAGCTATCACCCATAAATAAGCCTGCCTAAGAGCGCCATACAAGCGCTCTTTTTTTATCGTTCAAAACGGTATAGTAAATTTAATCTTAGAAA
Organism: Shewanella sp. SM32; assembly: GCF_025654235.1. Lineage (NCBI taxonomy): Bacteria > Pseudomonadati > Pseudomonadota > Gammaproteobacteria > Alteromonadales > Shewanellaceae > Shewanella > Shewanella sp. SM32. Next base: position 18,339 of record NZ_JAKKRO010000061.1, read on the forward strand.
ATGAACCCCTAGCTATACTTGATTTAAGCACAGCCTTCATCTTTAATCGTTTCAAGAGCAAGCAGTGAGACTCAATTATAACATTCTAATTTTTAGGGTTATTAATGAAATTAGTCACAAGTTTATTGTTATCACTCACCCTTAGCAGCGCAGTTTCTCTTCGCGCGCAGCCGCTCAACATCTATACCGAAGAATGGTCACCAATCAGCTTTTCTGTCGATGGCAAACCCGATGGTTTAGCTGTACAGGTAGTACAAGAAATTCAAAAGCGCATAAACAACCCAGATCCAATCAAGGTCGTACCTTGGGCTCGCGGCTGGAAAATGCTGACCGAGCAACCTAATACTGTGTTGTTTACTATGACGCGCACAGCAGAAAGGGAGCAAATGTTTACTATGATTGGGCCTGTTGCTGTCGGCACGACTAATTTTTATGCCTTAAAAAATAGCGGTATAAAAATAACCACTATAAATGATGCAAAGACGGCTAAGGCAATTGGTGTCTATCGTGCCTCGGTGGAAGAACGCCTATTGCTCGAACTGGGATTTACGAATGTTGCGGCCTCATCCGAGCCCTTATTGAGTGCCAAACAATTGATGAAGCAACGTGTCGATCTTTGGTGTAATGCCAATCTCACCGCGCCGAGTATTCTGTCGGATGCAGGCGCGAGCATTGATGATGTAGAGTCGCTCTTCACGATTAGTGCTAATCATCTTTACATTGCCTTCTCACAAGGCACGCCCAATGATGTGATCGAACAGTGGAAAAACAGCCTAGAAGCGATAAAAGCAGATGGCACCTTCGCAACGATTTACCGTACTTGGCTCCCCAACGATGCGCCGCCCATGCAAACCGAACGTATCGGGTTTAGCAACTAAACCCATTGCTCTAAATTCTAAGTGCTGAATGCTGAGAGCTAAACTCTATTGCTCTTTTAAAAGCGCTTAAAAAGGACACTCACAAACCCAGTCGATACGCTCACCCGTGATAGGATGATTAAACGCTAAGCGGGTCGCATGCAGCATTAATCTGCTGCTCGTCGTATTAGTGATATCAGCTTCATCTGCATCAGCCTTATCAGTCACGCCCTCACCCACGCCGCCGTAGAGATCGCACCCTAAAATTGAGTGACCCAATTGCTGACTGTGGATCCGCAGCTGATGAGTGCGACCAGAAACCGGAGTAAATTCGACCCGCGTGGCGAAAGGTTCGGTTAATCGTTCCAGCACCTGATATTCACTGATCGCAACTTTGCCTGTGCTATGGCAAATCTTCTGCAGTCGGAAATGGTCGCTATCTTTAGCGATCGGCAGATTAATCACCCCGCTGTCAGCGGCTAAATGCCCGTGCAGAAAGGCGGTATAACGCTTTTCAACCGTGCGCGCCTGAAACTGTTTTGTCAGCAAACCATTCACGCTTTTATTCAGCGCCACCAGCATGATACCGGAAGTGCCAAAATCGAGCCTGTGCAGCAAAGTGGCCGTCGGAAAATCCTGCACTAAACGATAATGCACCGAGTCGAGATTCAGCGGATTCTTTCCCGACAAACTCAATAATCCGCTCGGCTTATCAATCAGTAGAATATCGCTATCTTGATAGAGCACGCGTATTTGCCCGAGGCAAGGCGGCGCAATAAAAGTATCGACTTTGGCAAGGCTATTGGCTGGCGCAGGCATAGTTTTCTCAGGCAATCTAAGTAGAAGATAAAATGAACGAAGCGCTCAAAATTGACGAAATAATAAGGCCGCATAACCTAAATTATGCGGCCCTCTAATTAACAACATTAACGCTATAGCTTATTTAGCCAGTACGCGCAGATGCAGTTCTTGTACTGACGTCACGTTAGTACGGTCATCGGCGGCATGGGCCATACAAGTGGCGAATGCAGCATTCATGGTCGTCGTGTAGTTAACTTTGTAACGCAGTGCACCGCGGCGCAATTGACGAGAATCTTCAATCGCTTGGCGACCTTCGGTAGTGTTCACGATATAAGTGTATTCACCATTCTTGATGCGATCGAGAATGTGTGGACGCCCTTCGTGCACCTTGTTCACTAAACGTGGGTTGATACCCGCTTCGCCTAGGATAACCGCAGTACCATGAGTCGCATCGATTTGATAACCGAGCTCAATTAACTTAGCCGCTAAATCGGCAACGCGTTTCTTATCGCTGTTACGCACAGACAATAATGCACGACCCGACTTAGGCACCTCAGAAGTCGCACCTAACTGCGCCTTAGCATAGGCTTCGGCGAACGTATCGCCCACGCCCATGACTTCACCGGTAGAGCGCATTTCTGGGCCTAACAGTGGGTCAACACCTGGGAACTTGTTAAAGGGCAACACCACTTCTTTCACTGAGTAGAAAGGTGGGATCACTTCTTTAGTGAAGTTTTGCGACGTTAAGCTTTGACCCGCCATCACACGCGCGGCGATCTTAGCTAAAGGCACACCAGTCGCTTTGGACACAAATGGTACAGTACGGGCAGCACGTGGGTTAACTTCAATCATATAGATTTCGTTATCTTTCACGGCGAACTGTACGTTCATCAGACCGACAACACCGAGTTCCATCGCCAACTTACCGACTTGAACGCGCATGCGATCTTGGATTTCTTGGCTTAGCGTGTAGGGAGGCAGCGAACAACCTGAGTCACCTGAGTGAACACCCGCTTGTTCGATATGCTCCATAATCGCGCCAATCACCACGATTTCGCCGTCACATACTGCATCGATATCCACTTCAATCGCATCATCTAAGAAACGATCGAGCAGTACTGGCGATGCATTCGATACGCTCACGGCTTCGTTGAAGTAACGCAGCAAATCTTGCTTGTCGTAGACGATTTCCATCGCGCGGCCGCCCAGTACGTAGGATGGACGCACAACTAACGGATAACCGATACGCTCAGCGGCAATCACAGCACCTTCAACCGTAGTCACGGTATCGTTTTCAGGCTGCTTCATCTCTAAGCGTTGAATCGCTTGCTGGAAACGCTCACGGTCTTCGGCGCGGTCGATGGCATCTGGGCTAGTACCAATCACAGGTACGCCAGCGGCTTCTAAGGCACGGGCCAATTTCAATGGCGTTTGACCACCGTACTGCACGATAACGCCCTTTGGCTTCTCGATACGGACGATTTCTAATACGTCTTCCAGTGTGACGGGTTCGAAGTACAAACGGTCTGAAGTGTCGTAGTCGGTTGAAACGGTTTCAGGGTTACAGTTCACCATGATGGTTTCATAACCGTCTTCACGTAGCGCTAACGCCGCGTGCACACAGCAATAATCGAACTCAATACCTTGACCGATACGGTTTGGCCCGCCACCTAACACCATGATTTTGTCACGGGTCGATGGGTTAGCTTCACATTCTTCTTCATACGTTGAGTACATGTAAGCCGTGTCTGTTGCAAACTCGGCCGCACAGGTATCCACACGCTTATAGACTGGGTGCAGGTCGAACTTATCACGCAGCTTACGCACTTCGGCTTCGTTCACGCCTAATACATCGGCCAGACGCGCATCGGCAAAGCCTTTACGTTTAAGCTTACGCAGTAAGTCGATATCCAAACCCGCCAGACCCGCTTCAGCGACAACGCCTTCGAGCTGAACCAGCTCTTCGATTTGCACTAGGAACCAAGGGTCGATATTGGTCAGTTTAAAGATTTCATCTAAGCTCAGCCCCGCACGCATCGCATCGGCTATGTACCAAATACGGTCGCAACCAGGCTCTTTCAGCTCGTGGCGGATTCGCGACATCGCCTCAGGTTTAGACATATCTGTGACAGGATCTAGACCGTTACGGCTAACCTCTAAACCACGTAAGGCTTTTTGCAGTGACTCTTGGAAAGTACGGCCAATCGCCATCACTTCACCCACAGACTTCATCTGTGTGGTTAAGCGGTCATTCGCGCCGGCAAACTTTTCAAAGTTAAAGCGTGGCACTTTAGTCACAACGTAATCGATAGCAGGCTCGAATGATGCTGGCGTACGACCGCCAGTAATGTCGTTCATCAGCTCATCAAGGGTGAAACCAACTGCTAACTTAGCGGCGATTTTCGCAATCGGGAAACCCGTTGCTTTTGATGCTAATGCTGAAGAGCGCGATACCCGTGGGTTCATCTCGATGATAACCATACGGCCATCTTTCGGGTTAATACCAAACTGTACGTTCGAACCGCCGGTCTCAACACCAATCTCACGCAGTACGGCCATAGAGGCGTTACGCATGATTTGGTATTCTTTATCAGTCAGGGTTTGCGCGGGTGCAACTGTAATAGAGTCGCCCGTGTGCACGCCCATAGGATCGAAGTTTTCGATGGCGCAGACGATAATGCAGTTATCATTGCGATCGCGGACCACTTCCATCTCGTATTCTTTCCAACCGATCAGTGATTCGTCGATCAGCAGTTCACTCGTTGGCGATAACTCTAAGCCCTGTGAACAAATCTCTTCGAACTCTTCCCTGTTGTAAGCGATACCGCCGCCTGAGCCACCCATAGTAAAGGATGGGCGGATAATGCAAGGGAAACCCACTTGATCAAGTACGCCATAAGCTTCGTCCATATTGTGGGCAATGCCCGCGCGTGGACAATCAAGACCAATACTTTTCATCGCTTTATCAAAGCGGCTACGGTCTTCAGCTTTATCGATAGCATCGGCAGTCGCGCCAATCATCTCGACGTTAAACTCTTTCAGTACGCCTTTGGCTTCAAGTTCTAATGCGCAGTTCAGTGCGGTTTGGCCGCCCATGGTTGGCAGAATCGCATCTGGGCGTTCTTTAGCAATAATGTTACGGACCACTTCCCAGTGAATCGGCTCGATATAAGTGGCATCGGCCATTTCTGGATCAGTCATAATGGTGGCAGGGTTAGAGTTCACCAGAATGACACGGTAGCCTTCTTCACGCAGCGCTTTACACGCTTGTGCGCCAGAATAGTCAAATTCACATGCCTGACCAATCACGATTGGGCCGGCGCCTAGGATAAGAATACTCTTTATATCTGTACGTTTTGGCATTGCTTCTCTCTTCTCCTAGCTAGCGTACTACTTGGCGTTCTGACGGTATATGTCGATTAGCTCGATAAAGTGATCGAACAGCGGGGCGGCATCGTTCGGGCCAGGGCTCGCTTCAGGGTGACCTTGGAAGCTGAACGCGGGCTTGTCCGTGAGATGGATACCTTGGAGTGAACCATCAAACAGCGACTTATGCGTCACCTTAATGTTGGCGGGTAAGGTCGTTTCATCGGCAGCAAAACCGTGGTTTTGGCTGGTGATCATCACGTTACCTTTCTCGATATTGCTCACTGGGTGGTTTGCACCGTGGTGACCAAACTTCATCTTCAAGGTTTTTGCACCTGAGGCCAGCGCGAGTAGCTGATGACCTAAACAGATACCGAAAATCGGCGTGTCGGTTTTCAGAATTTGTTGAATCGCTTCAATCGCGTAATCGCATGGCTCTGGATCGCCAGGGCCGTTCGAAAGGAATACACCATCGGGATTCATCGCTAACACTTCGGCAGCTGAAGTTTTAGCAGGCACTACGGTGACGTCACAACCGCGGTCCACTAACATGCGCAGAATGTTTTGCTTAACGCCGTAGTCGTAGGCTACTACTTTGTATTTAAGCTCATTTGCTGGCGTATCTTCTGGTAAGCCGCCCACTAAACGCCAGCTACCTTTACGCCATGGATAGGCAGTTTTGGTCGTGACTTCTTTAGCCAGATCCATGCCTTTTAAACCGGGGAAAGCTTTGGCAGCGGCGAGCGCTTTTGCTTCGTCTAAGTCTGCACCTGCCATAATACAACCGGCTTGAGCACCTTTTTCACGGAGAATACGAGTTAACTTGCGAGTATCAATATCAGCTATGCCAACGACATTGTTCGCTTTGAGATAATCACTTAAGCTTTGTTGATTACGGAAACTACTTGCGATGAGCGGAAGATCACGAATGATAAGACCACAAGCGTGAACCCCATCGGATTCAATATCTTCATCATTGGTACCAGTGTTGCCTATGTGTGGGTAGGTTAATGTTACAATCTGGCGTGAGTAGGATGGATCAGTTAAAATTTCTTGGTATCCTGTCATGGAAGTGTTAAAAACAACTTCACCAACAGAGAGACCATCGGCACCAATTGCTGTGCCAGAGAATACAGTTCCATCTTCGAGTACGAGTAAGGCAGACTTTGTCAACGCGACCTCCATAAAGAGCCAAGCCACTGAAATATAATGTTTTTATGTTATGTTAAGATACCAATTTCCGCTAATTTACGAAATTTTGACAAATTCCAGCGAGTTTACAGTAAAAACGCGAAACCGTCCACCCACTGGTAACTGGGTGCAAAAAAAAACGCCATATCGGCGTTTTTAATATTAATGCAAACCTAAAACCTGCTGCATATCATACAAGCCCGGCTTTTGCTCCACGAGCCAGTGAGCGGCACGCATAGCACCATTAGCAAAGGTCATACGACTCGAAGCTTTATGGGTGATCTCTAAACGCTCACCGATATCGGCAAACATGGCCGTATGTTCACCAACTAAATCACCAGCACGAATAGTCGCAAAACCGATAGTTTCACGGTCACGTTCACCCGTGATCCCTTCGCGGCCATATACGGCACATTTTTCAAGATCGCGACCTAAAGTCTTAGCAATCACTTCACCCATTTTCAGGGCTGTGCCCGACGGCGCATCTTTTTTGTGTCTGTGGTGGCCTTCGATAATTTCGATATCCGTGTAATCACCCATGACTTCGGCAGCCAGTTCGAGTAATTTCCACATCAAATTGACACCCACAGACATATTCGGCGCCATCACGACCGGCGTTTGCTCGGCAAAGGCATTGATCTGTTCTTTTTGAGCATGATTGAAACCCGTTGTGCCAATCACCATGGCTTTCTTATGGCGAACGCACCAATCTAAATGGACAATACTGGCGTCTGGCGCGGTGAAATCGATCAACACATCAAAATCATCGGTCGCATAATCGAGCGAATCCATGATCATGACGTTTAATTTACCCACACCAGCTAACTCACCCGCATCCACACCCACTAAACTTGAGCCTGCACGCTCAATGGCAGCACCCAGTAAAATATGGTCGTGATTGTAGGCCGCTTCAATAAGAGTGCGTCCCATACGACCACCGGCACCGACGATTGCCACTCTCACTTGTCCACTCATTTCAATCTCCTCAATCTTTCTTTGTATTCCATAAGAAAACGCCTAAGACAGGCTTAGGCGTTTTTTCAATATTAGATGATATCTAATAATTCAACTTCGAATACCAAAGTTGAATAAGGAGGAATCGATGCCCCCGCGCCGCGCTCACCGTAAGCTAAGTGATGTGGCACAAATAATTTCAACTTAGTGCCTACTGGCATCAGTTGCAGTGCTTCAGTCCAGCCAGCGATAACGCCAGAAACTGGAAACTCAGCAGGTTGGCCACGAACTACAGAGCTGTCGAACACATCACCATTGATGAAAGAACCATGGTAGTGAGTACGAACAGTATCTTCGTAAGTTGGAGTAGCACCGTCACCTTGGACTAATACTTCGAACTGCAGACCAGAGTCAGTCACAGTCACGCCATCACGCTTAGCATTTTCAGCTAAGAAGGCATCGCCTTCAGCAGACGCAGCAGCAGCAGCTTGCTCTTGAGCAGCTTGAATACGACCGCTAATTTCAGTGAAAGCAACTTGCAGATCTTGCATAGACACAGCACTTTCTAAACCGGCAAACGCATCGGCTAAACCCGCTTGAACGGCTGGAATATCCACGCCATCAAAAGAATTGGCGGCCAGTTGCTCACCCATTTGACGGCCTACACCGTAGCTTGCTTGCTGTTCAACAGTACTGAATTTATCAGACATAATTAACGACTCTCAATTATCAGTGGAATTTTGCGCGCCAGTTTACCATAGTTCAGCGAGCTATGCTGATAAACTGACTGCTTATTTAACTAAGGAGGCTTTTTTACACACTTACTGCGTATTTATCCAAAAGCATAAATAGGTTAAGGACACATATCTCTGCGCAAACGACAGCGAACACTCACCAAACGGGCACTTAGATCTTAAATAGACTTCAGCTTATTTCGGCGCCACACATTGATTCTTCACCTGCGCTTTAGCACTGGCATAAAGTGGCTGCATCTGTGCTTGCAATTGTTGTAGCTGAGCAATGCGATTACTGTTCGATGGATGGGTCGATAATAACTCCGGCCCTTGGCTACCGCCCACCTTCGACATATTCTGCCATAACTCAACACTCTGAGCCGGATTGAAACCCGCTCGAGCCATTAGCTCTACGCCCATAATATCGGCTTCGCTCTCTTGTGCGCGGCCAAAGGGCAGAATAACCCCTACCTGAGCACCGAGTCCCAATGCCGACATATATAAGTCGCGATTCGACACACCACTCGCCCCTAGCGCTGCATCGGCAATCTGCATTCCAACGCCCGTTAACTGTCCACGGGAAACCTGCTCATTACCGTGCTGCGCCAACACATGCGCGACTTCGTGACCGAGCACAGTAGCAAGCTGATCAGGTCCCTTAGCGACCTTAAGCAATCCGGTATAAACCCCAATATGCCCACCCGGCAGAGCAAAAGCGTTAACTTGTTCTGAGTCAAACAAAACCACATCCCAGCGTTGGGTTTGGTCCGGCAGCACTGCAGTAATACGATTAGCGACACAATTGACGTATTGCGTCAGCTTTTTATCACTACTCACTTTTTGCTGTTTTTTCATTTCCTCGAAGGAGGAATCGCCCATCTGCTGCATTTGCGCCGCTGAATACAACAAGGTCTGCCCTCGCCCCGTTGGCGATTGCGTGGTCGCACAGGCCGATAATCCGAGCGCGACCGCCATACCCACTAAGCCTAAACGCATTGATTTCATGTGGCACTCCTTAAATCCCATGACGGGCGTGAAGATCTTTGAGCCAACACGGGCTCAACTAATGAAGAGATTTTACTGAGATAGGGTCGATAAGCCAAATAGAGAAACACTAGCGGCGTGCGTTAGCGATACTTTGCACCTAAAGGGAATTAATACTCCTCCTTTAACAAGGCATAAAGGAACTCATCGCCCCACGCGCCTTTAAAGAAGATGTTTTTCACATAATGGGCTTCGCACCTAAAGCGGAGTTTTTCGAGTAAGCGACAGCAGGCAAGATTTTGTGCATCGGTGATAGCAATGACTCTATGCTGATGCAATTCAATAAAGAGGTAATCCAGCAATGCGCTGACGGCCTCAAAAGCAACATGTTTACCTTGATGTTCAGGCGCAATCGTAAAGCCAATTTCCACCTGCTGCTCATCAATAAAGTGCAGCGCCAGATCGCCAACTAATTGGGTTGGTGTAGTTCCCGACGCGCCAGTAACAATCGCAAGCTGAAACCAAGTATCAACCGCACCAAATTGTGCATAATCCAGCTTCTCGAACAACGCGAGTGCATCGCTATAGCTGTAATCCGTCCAGCTTTGATATTTAGCGACCTTAGGGTCGGCTCGATAGGCGGTAAAAGCCTCAAGATCCGCTCGCTGGAATGGCCTAAGTACAAAGTGCTCGGTCGTTAAACCGTTATTCACCACTTTATGAAGTGCTTTGCTTAACGCTAATGTCGATCCCATGACTTAGCTCCTAATGTAAATAAGTCACTAAGTTACACCTAGAGCGAAAGTGATAACAGCGGCCAATGCGCATTATTCTGTTATCTGTTTAGTGATTGAGGCACGCCAAGCTTGAACGCTTAAACTCAGCGCTTACCTTTAAACTCTTTAGCGCTGTGCTTATTGATGCTACGGCGATTCGCCTGTTTATCACGCGGTGGTCGCTTACGCTCAACTTTACCCTCAGTGGCGCCATCAGTGATTTTTTCACTCGGCTTATCCGTTACCGGAAAGTCAGCCAATAATGCCAGCGGTAACTCCCGCGCAGTTAAACTGCGGATCGCCGTTAAAGTTGCCATTTCACCGTGGCACACGAGGGAAATCGCCAGCCCTTTTTCGCCAGCGCGCGCGGTGCGGCCAATACGGTGCACGTACACAGGCGCACTCATGGGCAAATCCAAATTAATGACCACAGGCAAAGCATCAACATGAATGCCGCGCGCCATCAAATCTGTCGCCACTAATACTTGGATCCGATTGGCTTTAAAGTCGGCCAAGGTTTGGCTGCGAACGGTTTGCTCTTTTTCACCGTGCAGCGCGGCGACTTTCATTCCCGCTTTGGCGAGCCGTTTAGCGACGGCATCGGCATCATCGCGGGCGCTGATAAACACCAACACCTGCGGCCATTGATATTGTTTTAACAGCGCAATCAATGCTTGTGCTTTGCTGCCCTTGTTGACTAAATAGAGCTGCTCTTCGATTTCACCAGCCACTGAATTCACCTTGTGGGCTTCGACCCGCAGCGGCTCATTCGCCAGTAGCTTGCCCGCCAATGTATCCAAAGCCTCGGGCAAGGTGGCAGAAAACAACAAGGTTTGCTTAAGCTTAGGCATAAATGCCATCAGCTTTTGCACATCAGGCCAAAACCCCATTTCTAACAGGCGGTCAGCCTCATCCAACACGAGATGCTTTGTCGAATCGAGGCTGACGTGGGCCTGTTTGCATAAGTCCAGTAAACGTCCAGGGGTTGCCACTAACACCTGCGGCTTGGCAGTGAGTTCTACTAATTGATCTTCCAAGGCGACGCCGCCACACAGAAGCTGAATGTTCAACGAAGTCGATAACTGACTTGCCACTGTTTGCAGCGCCTCAGTCACTTGCAGTGCTAATTCCCGTGTAGGCACCAGCACTAACGCCAGTGCATTTGGAGGCTGTACAGACTTAGCGCCCTGCAACTGTGTTTGCTGTTGCAACAAAATTTGTTGTAGGAGTGGCAAACCAAAGGCTAAGGTTTTTCCGCTACCGGTTTGTGCTAAGGCTAACAAATCCCGTCCTGCAAGAATGGCCGGAATCGTGAGTTGCTGCACCTTTGTCGGATGTTTAAGACTTGCAGGCAAGGCCTTAAGTAACGCCGAATTTAAGCCAAGCTCAGCAAAAGTTAACGACTCAGGGTAAGAAGAAAGCTCGGGAAAGGTCATCACAGCACCGGATCAAAACATGGGAGCGAAAGTTTACTGAGAGTTGCCTTTGAATACCAATGTTGTTTCGGCTTTTACGCAAGCCTTGGCACAGTTCGCAACGGTACTGCTTGCAACGATACAGTTACGGCATTTGCCTTACGCCGCTAAGAAAGCCTAAGTTTTAAACTTCGTTTGAATTTCTAAACCGAATATCAAATCAAAATCGACATCAAGGTCGTGGGCTTCACCCCCTGATGTTAAATCAAGAGTCGACCAAGAGGGGCTCAACTGTAATCCCCTCTTGGATCTCCCTTGCGGACAAGGTCCATGTCTAACGGCCAGTTCGCAGGAATAGGTGAATTCCTGTCGCTTCGGTGTTCGTGGTGTATCTTAAAAGTGACTCTAGCCGCATCTTTCTTATGTGCGCAAAGTTAACGCAGGTGATGGAATGGTAGATTTTAATCCCACAGCTTTCGTGAGCGCTTATGGTAGAATCCCGCCCAATCAGCTTTATGAATGTGCAACACAACTCATTTGTTTAACTGAACGTAGTGGAACACTACCGTGATTAACTAAATGAGGAGAACAGATTATGAGTAAGTTAAATGCCGAAGAACGTAAAGCCCGCGATAACGCCCGTTTTTCACAACGTGTCGATGAACGCCGCACAAAAGGTGAAGACGTCGTCGCCTACGTGCTAGGCAACAAGCTCGCGTTTAAGTTTCTAACTAAACCAGAGAGACACGAATTTAAACAAAGAGAAGCCGCACTTGAAGAAGAAGCCAAGCTTAAAAAGCAGCAAGCGTTTCAGCTTAAAACCGAGCAAGAGTTAGAGAAAGCCGAAGCCGCATTTACTGATACAGAAGAGTAACCTCTCAAAAGAGCCATTGATCATCATTGATGGCTCACGCATACCCCATTTCCAAACTTCGTTTGGATTTTTAAATCCAAATCAACGTCGTGGGACTTCTCCCTGATTTTTTATTAAGAAATCGACCAAGGAGGACTGCTCATTATATCTTTCTTGGATCTCACTTGCCAAACAACGTTCATGTCTAACAGACATGTTCGCCATTGTATTGTGAATTACTGATTCAGATCAATAATGTTCAATAACACCGTTGCATCTCATGTCTTTAAATCCATTCCTTTGCTACATTCTGTTGTAAAGCGTTAAGTCGCTGTCTCATTATTTTTAGGAGGAAGTGTGGTGAGATTATTTTTGTTACTCATTGTATTAAGTCAATTACCAATTGTAGTGGTCAAGTAAAATTGGCCACGGTTTTAGAGTCATTCCAATATAAACGTTCTGACTCATTTGGCGTTAACCCACCATTATATTGATGGGGTCTGGTCTCACTGTAGTATCCAGTGATGTAATTTGTGATCTCTTTATCTGCTTCTGTAAAATTCCCATAACCACTAGCGGGTATCCACTCAGATTTCAAACTTCTAAAGAAACGCTCCATTGGTGCGTTATCCCAACAATTCCCGCGGCGACT